>CAXBBA010000227.1:0-4665 GCA_963973805.1 uncultured Halieaceae bacterium
GCGATGCAGGTACTGCTTGAGCTGCTTCTTGTTCGCCCAGGCGGTGCCATAGACACGCTGCAACATCTCGTTGTTCGAGTCGCCACGCCAGTAGGCACCGGCGAGCTTCGTCAGCTTGAACGCGCCGAGCTTGCCCGTGCGGGGCACGTGGGGTCCGCGGCACAGATCCATCCAGTCGCCCTGACGGTAGATGGAAATCTCCTCATCCGCCGGCAGTTCCTCGATGATCTGCACCTTGTAGTGCTCGCCGAGCTTGCGAAACGCCTCGACCGCCGCGTCCCGATCCATGACCACGCGCTCCACGGGCAGGTCCTGGGCCACGATCTCGGCCATCTTCGCCTCGATCTTCGGCAGGTCGTCGGGCGTGAACTGGTGTTCACTGGCGAAATCGTAATAGAAGCCGTCCTCGATAACGGGACCGATGGTGACCTGGGTCCCCGGATACAGCTCCTGCACCGCCATCGCCAGCAGGTGCGCCGTGGAGTGGCGAATGATCTCGGTACCGGCGTCATCGCGGTCCGTAATGATCGCCAGGGCGGCATCGCCCTCGATCACAAAGCTGGTGTCGACCTCGCGACCGTCCACCACACCACCCAGAGCGGCCTTGGCCAGGCCGGGGCCGATATCGGCGGCTACGTCGTGCACAGAAACAGGTTGGGGGAATTCGCGCTGGCTGCCGTCGGGCAGAGTTATCACTGGCATGAGTACATCCTTTCTTTCAGTGGTGGCCCCCACGACAGGCCACATGAACATGGTCCCGGCTCGAGCCGGTTTGCGGGACGCGAATTCTGCAGCAGCGGCGCCGCGATTGGAAGAGCAGAACTACCAGCGCTGCGTAGTAGCCCCCGGCGGCGCCCCTGGGCGGGCCACGGTTACAGCCTTCACGGGACTCTGCTAGCGTCCCGGCGCTTCTCAGGAACCCGATTTGGAGAGACCAATGTCCGGCGAAAACGAAGACCGCCTGCAGCTGCTGTTCCCCACCGTGGTACAGACGAGCCGCATTGCCGAAGCCAGCGAGCTCAACGCCGAGCTGATCGAGACCATCAAGCGTACACGCCGGGAATTGCCCAGCTCCAAGCCCCAGTCCTGGGCCTGCGACCTCTACACCACCATCGGCAATCCCGATGCGCTCTTCGGCCTGCCCGGAATCGGGCGCCTCCTCGACATCGGCCTGAGCAAGATGCGTCGCTACGGCGAGGCCTATGCCTACCCCCCGAACCTCAAGCCAAGGATCACGGACTGCTGGGTCAACGTGTACAAGGCGGGACAGTCCCAGGAAGTGCATGTGCACAAGAACAGCCTGTTCAGCGGCATCTACTACCTACAGGTGCCCCCGGGCTCCGGCGCCACGCTGTTCTACTCCCCCGCGGGGGACATCATGCTTGAGCCGCGCCCCACACAGAGCAACAACATCAATGCCAACGTCACGGGCTTTCCCCCGGAGGCGGGCAAGATGCTTATCTTCCGCAGCGCGACGCGCCACAGTGTTCTTCCCGGAGAATTCGAGGGGGAGCGCATCACCATCTCCTTCAACGCCGTGGCCTGATCCCCGGGCATAAAAAAACCCGCACGCGAGTGCGGGTTTTGCCGGGCCCCTCACCGGGGTACAGCGGCCGGCCCGGCCGGCCAGCCTCCCCGGGTCGGGACCAGGTCTTACTGAGCGTCCTGCGCTGCGCGCAGCGCATCGCGGTAGGCCGCAGAGGTCGGCGTGCGACGGATCTTCACGCTCCAGACCGCGTCACCCTGACCATCGGGCACCTGCTCCAGATCCGTGGAAGCGGGATGCTGCACCGCGATCGCGAACTCATTGGGGCGAAGGGGATGGAATACCATGCCCGTGGCTTCGGACTGATTCACGCCAAGACTGAGCATGTGGTCAACGGATTCGGCCACGCCATCGTTGTCGACGTCCCGGACGAACCAGACGTCACCACCGGCTTCTCCCACGGTCGTCGTGTTGGGGTTGTCTTCGATGATGAAGATATTCCCCAGCGCATCCTGGGCCAGGTTGTCCGGCGCGTTGAGTTCCCCCGTGGTGCTGGCAAAGCCGGCATTCTTGGGCGTCTCGTCATCGCTGGCAAACAGGCGCACAACGGCGTTCATGGAATCGAGCATCTCCACGGAGTAGACGGAGTTCTCAGAGGTGGCGGTGAAATAGAGCACTTCGTTGCCGCTGGCCAGGGTGCCGACTTCCACATCCTCGGGGCGACCATAGGGGGTGCCACCCACATCATCCGCGGCGGTACGACCACCGAACGCTTCACTGAAGGGGTCGTTGGTGACCTCGGAAACGGGAGTACGGTTCGCCGTGGTCAGGGGCACCCAGGTCGCATTACCGACGCGGTTTGCCTCTGCAGGCTGCTCGTCCCAGCGCGCCGCCACGTCGCAGGCACAGTCCATGACCTGCAGTACATAGACGTTACCGGAGCTGTAGTTACCGGGCGTGTCCCAGTGCATCTTGTAGATGGAGCCGGAGCGGTCTTCGTCGATGAAGTAGACCACTTCATTCTCCCAGGTGTTGGAGAAGCCGATGCCTTCCTGGGCCACCAGGGGGAAGGCGTCGAGGACGCGCCAGTTGTCATCCACTTCGCCCTGGCCCGCGACGGGGTTCGCCGGCGGCCTGCCATAGGGGTCGAGGAGCTCGATGACGCGGCCCGTGCCCGCCCACTCTTCCGCCAGCCAGACAGTCTCGTTGGGAGAGACGCGGGCGGGGTCGAAGGCGCCGAAGTCGTTGCTCCAGTCGCCGTTGGCACCACCGCCGTCACCCATGAACATCACCGACACCATATCCGTGTTGGGGGTGTAACGTGATACGCCCGCCTGTACCGGCGTTTCGTGGGGAATGAAGATGTAGCGACCGTCGGGGCTGTAGGCCAGCATGTCGAACATGGAAGCGATGTTGGCGTCGCGGCCCGCCGTGGCAACGTCGGCGCGCACGATGGACTCGCTGACGGAACGCTCGGCTTCGCGCATGCTGGTCATGATCGCGAATTTGAATTCCGGGGGAGCCGTCCAGGGGCTCGTCAGCTCATTGACGTCGTTCGGCGGCATTACCGTCGTGGACTCCGTCAGCGGCGTAAAAAACGTTTCGGTTCCCGCGTTTGCCTGCGACACTGCCAGCGCAAGCGCACTGACCGCAAGGGCGCACTTCTTCATACTTGATCTCCCCGGATTCTGAATTAGGCGAACTGCCAAAAAAAGCCGCCGAAAGACGGCCCGGGAAGACTGCAAGGGAAGCGTTACAGATACGTGACGAAGACCTCGAAATTCGCTCTCTTCACGAATTCTTCATCTCGGTGTCAGTGAACCGAAACCCCACTGTCATATCCCGGCCGTATTCCGACGGAAGGGGAACTACTCCTGCTCCGGCCAGGCAAGGCGGATATCCCAGGTGAAGAACTTCTCCGCCGGCAGCGTGGGTGCGGTCTCGACATCGACGCGGTCGTAAACGTTGATGGGAGACGTGACCGTGGCATCGCGGCCGAAGGCGAAGTCCTGATCCTCAACGATCACGCGATAGGCCTTGTTCAGCTCCAGGGCCCGCTCCCGCGACGGAGCAATGAGCTCGTAGACATCGCGCGCCGCACTCACCCTGGCCTTGTTGACGGAACCATCGGCGTTGAACCAGCGTTCCAGCATCTCCGGATTGCTACGGAACTCTCCGCCGCCTCCCACGCGCTCCAGATAGGTGGCGATCTCGCCGTCGGTCTCGCCGCGATTCGGCGCATCGGGCATGCCGCGCAGATTGATGTAGCCCCAGCCCGCGGCGCCATCGACCTTGCGCGGAAAGCTGAAGGTCTTGTCGATGGTGGAGCCGATGGACGTGTGGCAACCCATGCAGAACAGGTTCTCCTCAAAACTCGCCGTGCGCAGCTCGCCATCGCTGCCTTCGATGAACCCCTGAATCGACCAGCCAAAGCCGTTGTCCAGGCCGTTGTCCTGCAGGTAGGTGTAGCCCGGGAGCTTGCCTCGCTCCTTGTTGATATTCTCGAGCTCGTACTCCCGTTCATAGCTGCGCTGGGGATACCAGCGCCACTTTTTCATGTAGCGAACTTCCTTCATGCGTGGGGACACGCCGATGGACCCGTCGTCGCCGACGCCCACGTAGCGCACCGTGTGCAGGAACTCGGTGCCCTGGGGAAAGAGATAGGGCGCAGAGAACTCCCACTGCGCCGCACCCACATACTGATCCACCGCGCTAATGCGCGTAACCACCTGCTGACGACCATCGCCATCGAGGTCCCGGCCAACGATCTTTTCATCGATGGGCAGTGTGCTGATCTCGGGCAGCCCCTTGACCCGGGCCTCGACGATCGCGAGATTGGCGCGGTAGACATCCAGGGAGTAGCTACCGTCCTCCCGGCTTCGGAACACTTCGGCGAGGCGGATCATCACATCATCGGTGGAACCGTTCGTGGGCCAGAAGGTGCTGGGTAAAGGTTTGTAGTTGAAAGCCACCCAGTGACTGCCATCCTTCGCCAGGCCGTATTCATCGAACGCTGCAGCGCCCTTCTCCAGATCCGCCAGATCCGGAATCCAGCCCTTGAAGCCCACTTCGCGGAGGCGCCCCGGCAGCGCCGAATAGTTGTCCTGTCCGATCCAGTCCAGAATCGCCTCGTCAGAGATCGCCGCGACGCGCTCCGAACGATCCTCGAACAGATTGCT
>CAXBBA010000228.1:0-4636 GCA_963973805.1 uncultured Halieaceae bacterium
GCCTGCAACTGATCGGCCAGCGTCACCACATCGACGGGCTGGGCGGCCTCGGCGAGGTTGCGGATCTGGCGAAAAATCAGGCGGTGGTCGGGGCGGTAGAAGTCGTCGGGGCTGACCAGCTCCGCAACGCCGTCCCAGGCATCGGTGGAAATCATGAGCCCGCCGAGCACGGACTGCTCGGCCTCTACGGACTGGGGCTGGAGTTTGATGCGCGCGACGTCCCCGTCGTAGCCGGAATCGGGCTGAAAGCGTTGGGGACGGTTGTCGGCCATGGGCAGTTCTCACCGGCGCTGGGCGGCCGGTCAGGGTAGCCCACCGATCGGAATGTTGGAAGCGGGCGCGGAGAAAACCGCGCCGCCGGGAATGGAGCTCCCCGGAGGGAGCCCCGGGGGCGTCTTACTCGGGCACGACCGAGATGGCCAGTTCCGTGATCACCTCGGGGTGAACCTGAATCGCCACGCTGAACTCACCGGTTTCCCGCAGGGCGCCATCGGGGAGGCGAACTTCCGCCTTGTCGATCTCACAGCCCGCTGCGATTACCGCATCGGCGATGTCGCGGGTACCGATGGAACCGAACAGCTTGCCTTCTTCGCCAGCGTTCGCTTCGATGGTGATCACATCCAGGGCGGCCAGGGCTTCGGCGCGGCTCTGGGCAGCGGTCAGGGCTTCGGCGGCGGCACGCTCAAGCTCGGCGCGACGGGCTTCGAATTCCGCGACGTTCGCTTCCGTGGCAGGCACAGCCTGGGGAATCAAAAAGTTACGGCCGTAGCCGGGCTTGACGCTGACTTTGTCACCAAGGCCACCGAGGTTGCCGATGTTCTCAAGCAGAATCACTTCCATGATGTCTTCCTCTGTCTCGGGGTCCCAGGGACCCCGCTTGTAAAAAATCTCTAATCCTGGGGCGGGCTTTTCCAGCGCTGCCTGAAGTTCAGCAGCGCGTCTACCAGCACCAGTCCCACGAGGGCGAGCTTGGCGGCATCAAAAACCAGCCATGCGGCGTAAATCCCGCCCATCCAGAAACCACTTTGTCCCCGGTACTTCGCCCGGGCGTGCAGCAGGGCAAAGCCCGCTACGGTCAACGGCAGCAGCAGCGCCGCGCCCCAGCTTCGCCAGACCAGCCCCAGGGACATGATCCCCACAGCGGCCAGGGCCAGCCCCCAGACAACGGCCGGGGGAAAACGCAGGGCCCTGAACTCGTCCCCAAAACCACCGGGGTTGTACAGGCCCGCCTGCCAGTACCGGGCCAGGGCCAGGCACAGATAACTCAGTGCCCCGTTGGCCGTCCCCATCATTCCCGCAAGCTGCAGGCTCGATGGCGGCTGCAACCCCATGGGGGTGCCACCGCTGGACTGCGCCTGGGCATCCAGGCTGGCAAAAAACTCTGCGAACAACCGGCTCAGCTCATCGAGCATGGGCTGGCTGAACATCAGCAGGCTCACCGAGGTCGCCAATGCCACCGCTGTCGTGGCCAGCACCGTGAGCGTCATGCTCACGCTGCCGCGCAGCACCATCGCGAGCACGGCGGCACCACCGATCAGTGCCACGGCGCTGCTGTCCCCCGTGACCTGCGTCACCACCATGGCGGGCAACAGGGCCCACAGGGTGAGCCAGAGGCCCTCGCCGTACCCCTTGCGGAGAATCACCAGGCCCGCGAGGGCGGCGGCAATCCAGGCAAAGAGCAGGCTGCCCGAGGTCGCAACGGCGATGAGCAGCGCCCGAAAGCGCCCCCCCATGGCAAAGCCTGCCAGTCCGACCATGTTTCAGTTACTCCCCGAAGCGACGCTCAGCCGCTCCCAGGCAGCAATCAGCGGTGCCCGTCGGTGTAGGGCAGCAGGGCCAGGAAGCGCGCGCGCTTCACAGCCGTGGACAGCTGACGCTGGTACTTGGCCTTGGTACCCGTGATGCGGCTGGGAACAATCTTGCCGGTCTCGGAAATGTAGGCCTTGAGCGTATCGAGATCCTTGTAATCGATCTCTTTAACACCCTCTGCCGTGAAACGACAGAACTTACGACGACGGAAAAAACGTGCCATCTCTGAATCTCCTAATCTGCGTTTCAGGCTTCAGCAGCGGGTGCTGCTTCTTCGCTTTTCTTCTCTGCGGGCGCTTCGCTGCTTTCGCGACGGGGTTTGTCACCACCCTGACGGTCTTCGTAGCGGGACTTGCGCTCGCGGCTTTCTTTCTCGGCCTTCATGATCGGTGACTCACCAACATCGGCCTCGTCACGACGGATCACCAGATTACGGATCACGGCGTCGTTGTAGCGGAAAGTAGTGGTCAGCTCGTCCATGGCGTCGTTGGACGCTTCGACGTTCATGAGGATGTAGTGCGCTTTGTGCACCTTGGCGATGGGGAATGCCAGCTGGCGGCGGCCCCAGTCTTCGAGGCGGTGAACACTGCCACCGTCCTTGGTGATGATGTTGCTGTAGCGTTCAACCATGCCCGGGACCTGCTCAGACTGGTCCGGATGCACCATGAACACGATTTCGTAGTGTCGCATCAACGATCTCCTTACGGGTTAAAGCTGCCCGGTGTTACCGATGCAGCAAGGAGGTGCGATCAAAAAATGATCGCCCAAATTTTTGAGGCGCGGAGTCTACCGCCTGAGCGGAACAACCGCAAGCAGGGCGTACTTCCAAAGAGAACCAGCGAAGGGCTCAGGACGGCGCCGACCGCCACGCCACGGCCCCTGGGACCGGGTCCCACCTCAGTCCGCGGGCGCGCGGCGCTGGCGCTGGATCTCAAACAGGCACACCCCGGTGGCGACGCTGACGTTCAGGCTGCTCACGACGCCGGCCATGGGCAGGCTCACCAGCACATCGCAGCGTTCCCGGGTCAGGCGACGCATGCCCGGCCCCTCGGCCCCCATTACCAGCGCCACGGGGCCGCTCAGATCGGCGCTGTAGAGATCCGTAGCTGCCTCACCGGCGGTGCCATAGATCCACACGCCCGCGTCCTTGAGCTGATCCAGGGTGCGGGCCAGATTGGTCACGCGCACCAGGGGGACGGATTCCGTCGCGCCGCAGGCCACCTTGCGCACCACGCCGGTGATATCGGCGGCGTTGTCCTTGGGCGTCACCACCGCCGTGACTCCCGCGGCGTCGGCGCTGCGCAGGCAGGCACCGAGGTTGTGCGGGTCCGTCACGCCATCGAGCACCAGCACCAGCGCGGAGGGATTGGCGTCGACGGCCTGGAGCAGCTGCTTCTCGCCCCAGCGCATATCTTCGCCCGCGTCGCCACCGGCACCCAGCTCCGCCACCACGCCCTGGTGGCGGCCGGGAACCAGCGCATCAAGCTTGCCCCGGGCCAGGCGCTGGACCGGCACGCCGGCACGATCGGCGAGCTGCAGCAGAGCCTGCATACGCTTGTCATCGCGCCCCTTCGCCAGGTACAGGCAGGACACCGAGGCGGGCTGGCGACGCAGCAGCTCCTCTACCGCGTGCAGACCAAAAGCTTTCTCTGCCACGATTTAACGACGCCGCGCTTTCTCGCCGCGGGCCTTGGCATCACCGGAGCCCGCGCCTCCCTTGGCGGACTTGGCGGCACCACCGCCCTTGGCAGCTTTACCGGCCCCGGCACCTTTGGCAGCCCCGGCACCTTTGGCGGACTTGGCAGCTCCGCCGCCGGTATTCGCGCCCGCTGCCTTGGAAGACTTGCGTCGCCGGGATGGCTTCTTCGCCCGGTTCGCACCGGAATCCGCTTTGCCCCTGGCGTCTTTCTTTGCACCGGGCTGCGCCGGACCCTTGCCGCGTCCCTGCTTGCGCGACGTCGGCAGGGCCACCGGCTCCAGATCGATCTTGCGATCGTCGAGATTCACCGCCGCCACCAGCACGCGAATGGGGGCACCGAGCTGGAACGTCTGCCCCGTGCGTTCGCCCACCAGGCGTTGCTGGGCGTGATCAAAGCGATAGTAGTCCCCCGGCAGGTTGGTGACGTGCACCAGACCTTCGATATACAGGTCGTCCAGCTCCACAAACAAGCCGAAGCTGGTCACAGCGCTGACTACGCCGCTGAACTCGTCCCCCACGTGTTCGCGCAGGTACTCGCACTTGAGCCAGGCGTTCACCTCGCGGGTGGCGTCATCGGCGCGGCGCTCCGTGAGGGAGCAGCGCTCCCCGAATGCCGCCATGGCCGCGTCATCGTAGGGATAGTCGCCACCGGTGCGCAGCGTGCCCCGCACGCGCTGCACCAGCTTGCTGCGCACCTTGGACTGGATGACGCTGCGAATCGCCCGGTGCACCAGCAGGTCCGGGTAGCGCCGGATCGGCGACGTGAAGTGCACGTATTCGGCATAGTTCAGGCCGAAGTGACCGAGATTGTCGGGGCGGTAGACCGCCTGACTCAGGGAGCGCAGCAGCATGGTCTGCACCACCTGGGTGTCGTCCCGTGCCTGAATCTGCTCCAGCAGCAGCTGGTAGTCCTCGGGGGACGGCGTCTGGCCGCCACGGAGACCCAGTCCCAGCTCGCCGAGGTAGGAGCGGAGGTTCTCAAGCTTCTCTTCCGACGGCCCCTCGTGGACGCGATAGAGCACAGGCAACTGGTGGCGGTCAAAGAAGCGCGCCGCCGCGACATTGGCGCAGAGCATGCACTCTTCGATGAGCTTGTGGGCATCGTTGCGGTGCACGGGCACGATGGAG
>CAXBBA010000229.1:0-4615 GCA_963973805.1 uncultured Halieaceae bacterium
ACCGCCGACCCTCTGCTTGTAAGGCAGATGCTCTCCCAGCTGAGCTAACCACCCCCGCGTTGGAGGTGCGCATTATAGGGCCTGCTCTTGGGCTGTCAACGCCTTTCCCGTAGTTTCTATCAATTGGACCTAACACCCTGTTCCACTACCGCTTTCGGGAACAGCAAGCTCTTTCAATCGCGGGCCCATAGCGCCACCATACGGTTTTTTCACGGACCTGCTGACCATGGAGATATTCAAGGACTTTCATTTCGAGGCGGCGCACCGACTGCCCAACGTCCCCGATGGCCACAAGTGCGCCCGCCTCCATGGGCATTCGTTTCAGCTACGGGTCTACGTTGCGGGCGAGCCCGGTGAAGACAGCGGCTGGATCATGGACTTCGGCGACATCAAAGCCGCCTGCAAGCCGGTTATTGACCGCCTCGATCACTACTACCTGAACGACATCGAAGGCCTGGAGAACCCCACCAGCGAAAACTTATGCCGCTGGATCTGGACACGATTGAAGAAAAACCTGCCGGAGCTCTCGGCCCTGGAGATCCGCGAAACCTGCACCTCGGGTTGCGTTTATCGCGGCCCCTGATTCGGCAATATGACGCCGGGGTGACAGCAGTGTTACGTAGCAACGGGGAGCACGCCCCATTTCGGTTACCTTCCGTAGCAGGTGAGGTTTTTTATGCACAACGCTGGCGCAATAGAGCGCAAAACTCAGCTTACGGTGACAGTTAAATATGGATTCTCACGAAACGTTCATAACTAATTGTTTTATTTGCTTATTCCATGTTTGAATATTTTTTGACCGCTCTGACCGAAGCACCCAAACATGCGGGCTTGCGTCGGTGCTGAACAAATTACCCACTAGTTTATCCACAGGTTCTGTGGAAAACCTGCACGCATTCGATTGTTCTGCCCAGGGACCGACCTTCTGTCATGCAACTGCAACAGGTCCCCGGCGTCGTTGTATTGAGGGAAAACATGAGTCTGGCTGAATGGCTGGGGCTGGCGGCCCTGTGCTTCATGGGGGCCGCCTCCCCCGGCCCCAGCCTGGCGGTGGTGCTGAGTTCCTCCCTCAGCGGCGGCAGGAGCGCCGGGGTCGTCGCGTCCTGGGGACACGCGGCGGGCGTGGGGCTCTACGCCGCATTGACGGTATACGGACTCAGCCTGGTGCTGACTCGCCACCCCTGGCTATTCCTGGGCATGCAGCTGGCGGGGGCGGCCTACCTGCTCTATCTGGCACTAAAGCTCTGGCGAAGTCACAATGGGCCTGACAGCAAGAACACCCCTCAGCAGCGCTCGCCAAGCGCCCGGGCCGCGCTGCGGGACGGCTTCGCGGTCGCCTTTCTGAACCCCAAGCTTGCGATCTTCATGCTGGCGCTGTTCAGTCAGTTTATCGATCCCGCATCAGGTCAGGGGCACAAGCTGTTGCTTATCGCCACTGCGCTCGGCGTCGATGGTCTTTGGTATTCCTTCATCACAATGGTGGTCACTCGTCCCGGCTGGGTTGATCATCTTCAAACCAATGCGTCGCGCATCGATCGCTCATTCGCAGTGATGCTTGCCCTCCTCGCCCTCACTATCGCGACGCGCGCAGTGCTTCCGTGAGTCGGCGGGGGGCTGGCGATCATCAAGGCCCTCACCCCCGAAAGTAGCGCTGCGGAACAAAGGGCATCCGGCTGACCCGCATCGGCAGCCGCTTGCCCCGCACTTCTGCGAACAACTCTGTGTCCAGTGCCGCACAGTCCGGCGTCACGTAAGCCATCGCCACCGGCGCCTCCGCACTCGGTCCAAAGGTGCCGGACGTTACCGAGCCCACGGCCCGCCCCTCAGCATCGAACAGCACGGCGCCCTCCCGCACCGGCGCACGCCCCACTCCGACCAGACCGACACGCTTGCGCTGCACTTGCTTGCTGGCGAGCTGTTGCAACACGATTTCGGCGCCGATGAAACCGCCGGGGCGGAGGCCGCCGGCTCTGCGGGCCTTGCTGAGGGCCCAGATCAGACTCGCCTCCACCGGGGTTGTCGTCTTATCGAGATCGTGACCGTAAAGACACAGCCCGGACTCAAGGCGCAGGGAATCCCGCGCACCAAGGCCGATGGGTTCCACTTCTTCCTGCGCGAGGAGTTCCCTCACGACGGACTCCGCCTGAGCGGCAGGTATGGAAATCTCGAACCCATCTTCTCCCGTGTAACCGGAGCGACTGACAAAGCACTCGGCTCCGCAGAGGGTGGCGCGACGCGAATCCATGAACACCATATCGACGCATTCGGGCAGCAGCCGAGTCATGACTCCCGCCGCGGCAGGCCCCTGCAATGCCACCAGAGCGCGATCGTCCAGCAGTTCCATGCTCACGTCTTCACCCAGGTGGTCTCTCAGGTGAGCGATATCCTGGGCCTTGCAGGCCGCATTCACGACCAGATAAAGGCAGTCGCCGTAATTTGTGACCATCAGATCGTCGAGAATGCCGCCCTGGGCATTGGTGAACAAGGCATAGCGCTGCTTGCCCTCGGGCAAGTCAATGATATCTGCCGGCACCAGCGCTTCCAGCGCCGCCGCAGCCCCCGCACCCCGCAGGACCAGCTGCCCCATATGAGATACGTCAAACAGGCCCGCCTTGCTGCGGGTGTGGAGATGCTCTTTCTTCACGCCGAGCGGATACTGCACGGGCATTTCATAGCCCGCAAAGGGGACCATTTTCCCGCCTAGTTCGATGTGCAGGTCGTAAAGGGGCGTTCGTTTCAGGACCTCAACGGCAGTCTCACTCATGGGCATACTCCAGGGTAGCTAGTTACGGTCGCGTGCCCGCAGCCACGCGAAGAGGGAAGAGATACTCGGGCAAACAGGCGGAGGCGTCCAGCCCGATGTTTCCTATAGGAAACAATGTAGCGAATCACTGACGATGGGGCAAACGGTTTATCCCAGGCCCTTGCGCAGCGTTCACCCTTACTCGCCTAGACAACGGGCCCAGGGCGATGCGTGCTTTAGCACAGCGCTTCTGGTGTGCCTGAATCAGCGCCGAAAGTTTCCTATAAGAAATTTTTGTTGATTATAGTCACTCTCATTGCTAGCCTGCGCCCTCGCTTGCGGCCTGCGGCGACTTTGCCCGGGTCGCCTTTTTATTCGCGGGCCCGGGAAAAGGTTCAATGGCATGACACTCAGCATCTTCGATCTGTTCAAGATCGGCGTAGGGCCATCATCCTCCCATACGGTGGGTCCGATGGTGGCGGCAAACCGCTTCCTCGCTGAGCTCGAAGCCCGTCAGTTTCTGCCCCAGGCCAGCGGCATCCGCGCCCACCTCTATGGCTCTCTCGCCATGACCGGGCGCGGCCATGCGACCGACACTGCGGTAATCATCGGCCTTATGGGAGAAACGCCGGAAGCGGTCGATGCCGGAAAGATCCCCAGCTATCTGTCACAGATCGAGGCCGACGGTGTGCTCACCCTGGCGGGCACGACGCCGGTCCCCTTCCGGGCCGACGAGCACCTGCACTTTCACCACGGCGAAAACCTACCCAAGCACCCCAATGGCCTGCGCCTGGAAGCGCTGGACGCCGCCGGCCTGATTCTTTACAGCAATACCTACTACTCAGTGGGTGGCGGTTTTGTACTCAGCTGCGCAGAAGCGGATTCATCCGGGCGTGGTTTGCCCACCGAGCCCAGATCCGTTGCCTACCCCTTCCACGACGCCCGGAGTTTGCTGCGCCAGGCCGACGACCACGGCCTGACCATCGCAGGGCTGGTACTGGCAAACGAGCGCGCATTCCGCAGCGAGGAAGACACCCGCCAGGGCCTGGCGCGCCTGTGGCAGACCATGGACGAGTGCATTCGTCTCGGCTGCGAAGCCACCGGCCACCTGCCCGGCGGGCTCAACATTGCGCGCCGAGCCAATCAACTCTGCCGGGAACTGCGCCACCAGCCCGAACGGGGCCTGAGCGACCAGTTGACGGTAATGGACTGGATCAACCTGTACGCCATGGCTGTGAATGAGCAGAACGCGGCAGGAGCCCGTGTGGTCACGGCCCCGACCAATGGCGCCGCCGGAGTGATTCCCGCGGTTCTCGCGTACTACGACCGCTTTGTGCCCGGCAGCAATACCGATGGCATCAATAACTTCCTTGCGACGGCCGCAGCCATCGGAATGCTGTACAAGCACAATGCCTCGATCTCCGCCGCAGAAGTGGGTTGCCAGGGAGAGATCGGCGTGGCCTGTTCCATGGCTGCCGCGGCCCTCTGTGCGGTGCTGGGCGGCAACAACCAGCAGGTTGAAAACGCCGCGGAAATCGGCATGGAACACAACCTCGGCCTGACCTGCGACCCTATCGCAGGGCTTGTGCAGGTGCCCTGCATCGAGCGCAACACCATGGGCGCCGTAAAAGCGATCAACGCCGCGCGCCTCGCAATGCGCGGTTCCGGCGAGCACCACGTCTCGCTGGATGCCGTCATTCGAACCATGCACCAGACCGGCCTCGACATGCAGGCCAAGTACAAGGAAACCGCCACAGGCGGGTTGGCCGTCAATACGGTTGCCTGCTGACGGGACCAACGACAATCCACACCGGAGACATCAAATCATGACCACCGCCCCTCCCCCCGCCGCTTACCCCTCTTCTGTGTGTG
>CAXBBA010000230.1:0-4593 GCA_963973805.1 uncultured Halieaceae bacterium
GTTGAATACATCTCGGAAACAATGCAGGGCCCGGGAACCGTTGCTCCCTGATGGAGCTGCCCCCGATCGAAGATCGGCGCGTCGTACCACGCCCCCTCAAAATAGAACCGGCTGTCGTGGATTCGCGCCGCAGTGATATCGCCGCTGCCCTGGGCCGCGCTGCTACTCGCCATTTCCCGGGGTGCGGCCTTGACCACGGCACGGATCATGAGAATTTCATGTCCGTCTCCCAGCTTGAAGGTGAACAGCTGTTCGTGCTCCCGATCAAATGCCTCTGTCAGGAGGTCGACGCCCTTGTCCCGGAGTTCTTCATCGGTGAAGTCCACCGTGATCTGGAAGGCCTGGCCCGCGTAGCGCAGATCGGCCTGGTAGGTCACCACCTGGTCACTCTCGGCAATACCATCAGCGATCAGGGAACGGGCCGCACGCTCGCGCAGCTCATGCAGATCCGCAAGCATCTGCCCGTCTTCCAGATCCTCCGCCATGGTGAGATAAGTCCGCGCGGCCTCGTCCTGTACCTGGGTGGTGGCATCACCGTAGGCGCAGAGGACGCCGGGGCCCGGCGGCACGATCACGGGCCAGGCATCGGTGAGAATTCCCAGGGCGTTGGCGTGCAGGGGACCCGCACCGCCGAAGCCCACAAGGGCGAAGTCCCGGGGGTCGTAGCCCTGCTCCACGGATACCAGGCGGAGGGCGCCGAACATGGCCTCGTTGGCAATCTTGATAATCCCTTCCGCCGCTTCCATGAGGCCGATGCCCATGGCGTCGGCGACTTTCTGCACGGCCTTCTCGGAGGCATCGCGATTGATTTCCATCTTGCCGCCGAGCTGCACGTCCGAGGGCAGATAGCCGAGCACCACATTGGCGTCGCACACCGTGGGTTCCTCGCCTCCTTTCATGTAGCAGGCGGGCCCCGGCACGGCGCCGGCGGACTCGGGTCCCACGCGCAGGGCCTTCGTAAGCTCGGGAACGAAGGCGATGGATCCGCCCCCCGCCCCGACCGTGCGCACATCCACGGACGGAGCCCGCACACGCACATCCCCGACTATGGTTTCTCGACGCACCCGCGCACGCGCGTCCTGGATAAGCGCCACGTCGGTGGATGTGCCTCCCATATCAAAGGTGAGAATGTCCCGAAAACCCGCTCGTTCGCAGAAGTACAGGGCACCCGCAACACCGCCCGCCGGCCCGCTCATGAGCAGATTGACGGGGGACTCTCCCGCGTTTCGCGCGGAAGCCAGGCCACCGTCAGAGCGCAGGATAGAAAGCTGGGATCCTTCGCCGAGACGCTCATCGAGCGCCGCCTGCAGATTCGTAACATAGCGGGCGACTTCCGGACGCACGTAGGAGTTAACTACCGTCGTCTCCGTGCGCTCGTACTCCTGCATCTCCGGCACCACATCGCTGGAGATGGAAATGGGGGTATCGGGGAAGACTTCCGCGGCGATTTCAGCAACGCGCCGTTCGTGCTCGGCGTTGATGTAGGCATTGATCAGACAGATGGTCAGTGCTTCGACCTGTCCCGTCGCGCGGAGCCGGGCGAGATCCTCGCGCAGCGCCGCCTCGTCCAGCGGCGTCACAATCGTGCCGTCGGCGCCGATGCGCTCCGAGGCACCGATGGTCAGCTCCAGGGGCGCCAGGAGCGGACTCTTGACGTAGCTTACCCAGCCGCCGAGGCCGCCGGGGCAGAAGGAGCGCGCCACCTGCAGCGTGTCCTCGTAACCCTGAGTGGTGATCAAACCCACGCGGGCGCCCTTGCCCGTCAGCACCGCGTTCGTCGCCACGGTGGTGCCGTGCATCACGAGCTCGATATCTCCCGGCGCTACGCCGGACTCCTCGCAGATACGGGCGATACCATTGAGCACGCCGATGGATGAATCCTCCGGCGTGGAGGGTACTTTTGCCGTGTGGGTGCGTCCCGTTTCTTCATCCAGGAGCAGGAAATCCGTGAACGTCCCTCCCACATCTACGCCCAATCTGTAGCTCATCGCTTGTCCTTCTGCATTGTCGGTACCTAAGATTTCGTGAACGCCACCGGTTTAGGCAGCCTGTGCCACCTGACGGCTGAGCCAGTAGTGCGCCCGCCCTCCCTGGGGGCTGCCCAGAAGCTCGCTGATCAGATCGACCACCTCCAATAGCGCTGCCATGTCTACGCCCGTGGCAAAGCCCATCTGCTCGCACAGCATCACCACGTCCTCCGTAGCCACGTTGCCCTTTGCGCCCGGCGCGAAGGGACAGCCTCCGAGACCGCCTACGGACGCATCGAAGCGTCGCACGCCGGTCTCCAGCGCCGCGTAAATGTTGGCCAGGCCGAGCGCCCGGGTGTCGTGGAAGTGGCAGGCGAGCTGCGGCGCACCGTGCTCATCGACGAAGCTCCCCATCAGGTGTTTCACCTGCGCGGGATTTGCCGCGCCGATGGTGTCGGCGATCACCAGCTCCTGCGCGCCCGCGGTGAGCAATTGCCCACCAAGGTCCAGCACCACATCGGGGGACACAAGTCCTTCGAAGGGGCACTCAAACGCCACAGCCAGATATGCCTGAACACCGATACCGTCGCGGGCGCCCTGTTCCATAACCTGGCGAGCGACGGCCATCGTATCGGCCAGGCTCATGTTGATGTTCTTCTGGTTCATGGTCTCCGTCGCGGACACCACCACGGCTACGGTCTGAAGCCCGGCCTCGCGCGCCAGTTCGTAGCCCTTCATGTTGGGTACGAGGGCGGTGAAATCCGCGCCCTCGGGTTTGCCCAGTGCCTGGGCCAGCTCCCCGGTACCGGCCATCTGCGGCACGGCGCGGGGTGAAACGAAGCTGCCAATCTCAACATGACGCAGACTGGCGGCAAGCAGCGCCTCGATGAAACGCTGGCGCCCCGCCAGTTCGAGGTGCTGCGCCTGGCTTTGCAGACCATCCCGAGGGCCGACCTCGTTGATAATGACCGTGTCACTCATGCAATCGCTCCCTTGTCCCGCAGGGACTGGATCTGCCCCTCGTCGTAGCCAAGGAGACTGTCGAGCACCTGCCCCGTGTGCTGCCCGAGGAGCGGTGCCGGTGAGAAACTCTCCTCATCGGTGCGGGACAGCTTGATGGGATTGCCCGGACCGCGAACGCTGCCGCCGTCCGGATGCTGCAGCTCCACCACCATGTTCCGCGACAGAACCTGCTCGTCCGCGAGCGCTTCATCGAGGCGGTTCACCCGCGCGCAGGGAATTCGCTTCGCCTCCAGACGCTCCAGCCAGTACTCGGACGTCTGCGTCGAGAGTATTTCGGCCAGGCGACCGTCAATGAACGCCTTGTCCGCCAGGCGCCCCGGCTGCGTCAGGTACTTTTCATCCGCGAACGCCGGCTCGTCGATCACTTCCAGCAGATTGGTCCAGAAGCTGTCGAAAATCACTGCGATGATAATGTGGCCGTCAGCGGTGGGATAGCTGTTGTACGGCACATGGACGAAATGGGCGTTGCCGATGGGTTCCGGCACATCACCGGAGAGGAAGTGCATCGTCGCCATGTAGTTGAGCATGGAGATTTGGCAATCGAGCATGGATATGTCCACATGCTGACCGCGGCCACTGGACTCACGCTCATACAGCGCCGCGAGCACACCCATGGCCCCAAACATGCCGCCACCGAGATCCCCGATCGGAATGCCCGCCCGCGTTGGCTGTGCAGCATTGGCCCCCGTTATGGACATGCCACCCCCCAGCGCCTGCACCACCTGATCAAAGGCGGGGCGCTGGTAGTTGG
The DNA here is from genome assembly GCA_963973805.1 of uncultured Halieaceae bacterium. Taxonomy (GTDB): domain Bacteria; phylum Pseudomonadota; class Gammaproteobacteria; order Pseudomonadales; family Halieaceae; genus Congregibacter. The sequence continues at coordinate 3,742 of CAXBBA010000230.1, forward strand.
GCCCTGCGGAACCGAAACCTGAAATGGCGCAGGTGATGATGCGGGGATTGATCTCGCTGAGATGCGCGTAGTCAATCTTCAGCTTGGCGGCAACGCCGGCGCTGAAATTCTCGACGACCACGTCCGCTTCCCGCACCAGGTCGTAGAACACGGCCAGACCTTCGTCACTCTTGAGGTCGATGGCCACGCTCTGCTTGTTCCGGTTCAACGTCAGAAAGTATGCACCGAAGCCCTTCAGGGAGTTGCGCGGGTCCGTCGCCAGCAACTTGCGCGTCCCCTCCCCCTTCAGGGGTTCAACCTTGATCGTTTCCGCACCGAGATCAGCAAGAATCATCGCGCCATAGGGGCCCGACAGCATGTGGGTCAGATCCAGAACGCGGACCCCTTCGAGGGGTTTGGTCATAGGTAGCTCCTGATTATCGTCTTATCTATACGGAGCAAGATGCGGTCCAAAAACTGTCACAATCGAGAAAAAATAAATTTTCCCATATTAATCATGCATTTAACGATTGATGAAGGAGATGCCGGGGCTCGCTCGCGCCGCATTTCATTCGCGAAACTTGTTCACTTTGAAATTTTGATTCAACTTGAAATTTACAAATTCCACAAGCCCCGTAAAGACACGGGCCTCAGCCCCCACGGGGCGCGCTGGAAACGATGGCTCGACGGCAATCAACCCGCCACGAAGACGTTGAGCTTGTTCCCATCCAGATCACGGAAATAACCCGCATAGAAGTTATCGCCGCGCGGACCGGGAGCACCTTCATCCGCAGCACCGAGTTCGAGGGCGCGGGCATGAACACGCTGCACATCCGCTTCCGTAGCTACGGCCAGGGCGACCATCACCCCATT
>CAXBBA010000231.1:0-4590 GCA_963973805.1 uncultured Halieaceae bacterium
CAAGCCTACCGCAGTCCGGCGGGCGACACAGCCCGGCGGAAAAACCTGTTCTCTGGCGGCCCATCCGCGCATTGTTTTTTCTCCGCCAACGGTTATGGTGAGTCGTCCAATAAAAAAGTTGTATGAGGTCCCATGATCGCAGGCGCCGGTAGCATCCCAATCCTTTCCCGCTTTCATCGATCTTCCGGCCTTCGGGGCCTGGGTGTCGGCCTGCTGGCGCTGCTCCTCAGTGCAGCGGCTGCGAGTCAGGCGCGGAATGTGTCCTGCCTCGGGCGCGTTGAGCCCGAAAACGGCGTCTACGCCCTCGCCGGACCGGCGTCCGGGGCTGTGGTCGATGACCTGCTTGTGAAAGTCGGAGACCGCGTGGCCGCCGATGCCATTCTCGCCACCCTGGACAACCACACGTTGGCCAGCGCGGAACTGCAGCGCGCCGAGGCGGAGCTGGATTTCGCGCGCAAGACTCTGGAGCGGGAGCGGGGACTCAAGGGAGCCGGCTCGCGAGCAGACATGGACAAGGCCGCCAGGGATGTGCGCGTCGGTGAGGCCCAACTTGCGGCGGCGCAGGCGCGCGTGGAGCGCTCCGAGGTACGTGCGCCGGTGGAGGGTGAAGTCCTCAAGATCCACGCCCGCCAGGGGGAACGCATCGGCATCGATGGTCTTCTCGAGCTGGCCATGACGGACCGCATGTACGTCGTCGCCGAGGTCTACGAGACCGACATCGGCCTCGTGAGCGAGGGGCAGCGCGCGACCATCCGCAGTCCCGCTCTGGCGGAGCCCCTCGGGGGGAGCGTGTCCCGCGTCGGCAAGCTGGTGGGTCGCATCGACGCCCTGGGTCTCGATCCCGTGGCGCGTACGGACTCCCGCGTGGTGGAGGTAAAGATTCTGATGGATGAGCCAGAGAAGGTCGCGGGCCTGACCAATCTCCAGGTGGAGGTGGAGATCGGCGAGTGAAGATGCGCGCCGTACCCTACGCCTGGCTGCAGCTGAGCCACGAGAAGCTCCGCCTTGTGGCGGCCGCCGGCGGCATCACCTTTGCCGTGATTCTGGTGTTCATGCAGCTGGGGCTGCGCGAGGCGCTCTTCGACAGTTCCGTGCGCCTGCACCGGAACATGGACTACGACCTCGTGATGATGAGTCCGCGGACGACCTTTCTTGCCCAGACCCGCGCCTTTCCCCGCAGCCGCCTGTTCCAGGCCGTTGGTGTCGAGGGCGTTGCGTCGGTGTCACCGCTGTATCTGCACCTCGCGCGCAGCTATTACGAGGGTACGCCGGGAACGCACCGCAAGCTCCTGGCCATCGGTATCGATCCCAGTGATGACAACATCGCCATTGCGGGGGTCAACGATCTGCTGCGGGAGCTGCGCAAGCCCGATCGCATCATCATGGATCGCTACGCCCGCGATGAATTCCAGCCTGTCGTCAACGATTTCAACGGCGGTGAAGGCGTTGAACTGCAGCTGAATGAGCGCTTTATGAAGCTGGTGGGGCTCTACAGTCTGGGCACGTCCTTTGGCGTGGACGCCTCGATCATCACCAGTGACCTCAATTTTCAGCGCATCTTTCCCGATCGCCGTCCGGGCAATATCGACCTTGGCCTGATTCGCCTGGCGCCGGGCGCGGATCGCGAAGCGGTGCAGCAGGAGCTGATGAGCTTTCTGCCGCGGGACGTCATTGTCCTGACCCAGGCAGAGTATGTGCGGCACGAAGTGGACTACTGGAATGGCGCCACACCGATTGGCTACATCTTTACCCTGGGGGCGGTGATCGGCGTGCTCGTGGGGGTCATCATCGTGTATCAGATTCTCTATTCCGATGTGACCTCCCACCTGCCGCAGTACGCGACGCTCAAGGCCATCGGCTACAGCAATGGTTTTCTCACCCGTCTGGTGCTGGAAGAAGCGGCGATCCTGTCCGTGCTCGGGTACCTGCCGGCGCTGGGGCTCACCATCCTGTTGTATGGCCGCGCGGCCGCCGCCACGCAGTTGCCCATCGCCATGACCCTGGAGCGGGGCATTACGGTGTTCTTGCTGACCTTGCTGATGTGCTCGTTGTCCGGGCTGCTCGCCGTGCGCAAGCTGCGAGGCATTGATCCGGCGGAGGTGTTTGCGTGAACGACGCTGCGGTGTGTGTCGAGAAGCTGAGTTACCGCCACGGCGATCGTCCGAACGACCGGCTGGTGCTGGAGGAGGTGAGCATCGCCCTGCGTCCCGGTGCGATCACCGTGCTCACCGGACCATCCGGATCGGGCAAGAGCACGCTGCTCACCATCATCGGCGGCCTGCGCAGCGCGGTCGATGGCAAAGTGCAGGTCCTTGGTACGGAGCTTGTGGGTGCGAGCGAGCGGCAGCGCGTAAAAGTGCGCCGGCGCATCGGTTTCATCTTTCAGAAGCACAATCTTTCGCCTGCGCTGACGCTGTTTCAGAACATCCGCATGGGCCAGCAGCTGGGGGATTCCCTGCGGGCGCAGGAGGCCAGGCAGCGCATAGAGGCGGTGGCGGAGCGCGTGGGGCTGACGGAGCACCTGCACAAGCTGCCAGCCCAGCTCTCCGGTGGCCAGCAGCAGCGGGCAGGCATCGCCCGGGCACTCATCAATCGCCCCGCCCTGGTGCTCGCCGATGAGCCCACCGCATCCCTGGATCGGGACGCGGGGGAGGCGGTGATGAACCTGCTGCATGAGATCGCCGCGGAGCGCAATGCCTCGATTCTGCTGGTGACCCACGACAAGCGCGTACTGGATCAGGCGGACGCACTGATCTCTCTGGAAGACGGCCGTCTCGTTGCCCCCGGTGACGGGCTGCTGGGTGAAACCAGTGCGAGGGTGAAGACGCTACGTCGTCTCACGGGAGGCGATATGGGGCGGCTGCTGAGTTTCGGCGGCGCTCTGGCTCGCGTCGCCTATGCCGACGGCGAGCTGCACGGGGATGAGATAAAAACCATTCGCGAACGGTTGGGACTGGCGGGTAAGCTGAGTCCCGCCGAGCTCGAGCTGCTGGTGCAACTGGTGCTGGCCACGGGGGAGGGCTGGCAGGACGGTGGCGGTCATCTGTCCCGGGACGAAATGCGTCAGGCGCTGGAGGCCGTCGCCGGCTCCGACCGCCAGATCAATGCCGAGGAGCGCCGTGTCATCAACGAAATCCTGGCGGGCCCCGACAGGCGAGAGGTTTCATGAAGAAGATTCTGCTTTCTCTGTGCACTTACGGTTTGTTGAGCGCGAGCAGCTTTGCTGCCAGTGCAGACCCGGCGGCCAGCCATGAAAGCGTGTTTGCCGGCCTGGCCCTGGACTGCATCCACAAGGAGTACAGCAACAAGATCGCGCTCCATATGCAAAGCGACGAAGACCTGAAGCCACCCCGGGAGTTGTATCCCGCTTTTTACGGTTGCTACGACTGGCACTCGTCCGTACACGGCCACTGGCTGCTGGTGCGCATGCTCACCACGCACCCGGACAAGGTCGACGCGGACGCGATCGTTGCGGCCCTCGACCAGAGTTTCAGCGCCGGGAATCTCGCGGGGGAGCTGCGCAACTATCAGCGCCCCGGTATGGCCTCTTTCGAGCGACCCTATGGGGTGGCCTGGCTGCTGCAGCTGACCGCGGAGCTGCGTCAGTCCGCCCTTCCCGAGGCGAAGCTGTGGCTGCAAAGATTGCAGCCCCTGGAGGCGCAGGCGGTCGCCAATATGAGCGCGTGGCTGCCCAAACTGACCTATCCCATTCGCACCGGGGAGCACAGCCAGACGGCCTTTGCCTTCGGCCTGATGCTGGACTGGAGTCGCATCGCGGGAGACGGTGCGTTCGAGCAGCTCCTCACCACGCGTAGCAAAGAGCTGTACCTGCAGGACAAGGCCTGCCCCCTCGCCTACGAACCCTCAGGGCAGGACTTTCTGTCTCCCTGTCTCGCCGAGGCGGACCTCATGCGTCGGGTGCTGGACGAAGGCAGCTTCGGGGCCTGGCTGGGGACTTCTTCCCGGCGCTGGGAGCGGATACGGAGCTCGATTGGCTGAAGCCCGGTGTAGTGACCGACAAGAGTGACGGGAAGCTGGCGCACCTCGACGGTCTCAACACCAGTCGCGCCTGGATGCTCGAGGGCATCGTCAGCGGCCTGCCTGACGGCGATCCCCGCGCTGCGCCTTTACGCCAGCTGGCCGAGGCGCATCGCAGGGCGGGGCTCGATGCGGTGCTCGGCGAGATGCACTACATGGGCAGTCACTGGCTGGGAAGCTTTGCCACCTACCTGCAGACCCGGCGGGGCCTCGAATAGCAATTGAATAGCAGGCGGGCGTTGCTCTTCCCCTATCCCCCTTAGCTGACGCGGCGAAGATTCGCGGTCTCGCCGGCGCGCTCAACGGCAACGCAGTCGCCAATGCGAATCTCAAGCTGATCGGTTACGACCTGGGCCTTTCCTGCGTTGCCCGTGAGCTGAACTTCGTAGAGCATGCCGCGGGTATCACCCTGGGCGCTCCCGGCGATAGCGCTGCCCGCCGCCGCGCCGATAATCGCATTCCGGGTCTTCTTTATGGATTTTTTCCCGCGGGCCGAGGCCAATCCCAGAGCCCCGCCGACGACGGCTCCGGACGGTACGGCTCCCGACTGGA
>CAXBBA010000232.1:0-4579 GCA_963973805.1 uncultured Halieaceae bacterium
CTGCGATACCCAGTTCGTCCAGCTGATCCAGCAGCGTCCCCACCAGCTCGTCGTGGGCCACCATCACATCGTTATAGAAACCCTGGCCGGACTTGCCCTTGTGCTTGTCTGCACGGTGCGTACGGAAGTGCATGCCGGTGGTATTCACCCAGGCAAAGAACGGGGTGTCGCTGTCCGCCGAACGATCGATGAAGGCCTGCGCCGCGTCGACGAATTCCTCATCGGCGGTTTCCATGCGCTTGCGCGTCAGGGGACCCGTGTCTTCGATGCGGCCGTCGGCGTAGGAGCGGATCACGCCCCGGGGGCCAAACTGCTGACGGAACCACGCCGCCTGGGGGTAGTCCTCATCCTCCGGCTCCTCTTCCGCATTCAGGTGGTAGAGGTTGCCGAAGAACTCATCAAAGCCATGGTTCGTCGGCAGAAACTCGTCCTTGTCGCCGAGGTGATTCTTGCCAAACTGGCCCGTGGCATAGCCATGGGTTTTCAGCACCTCGGCAATCGTGACGTCCCGGCCCTGCAGACCCAGCTCCGCGCCGGGCATGCCCACCTTCGACAGCCCCGTGCGCAGCGGGGACTGGCCGGTGATGAAACTCGAGCGTCCGGCGGTGCAGCTCTGATCGCCGTAGTAGTCGAGGAACCGTACACCTTCCTCGGCGATGCGGTCGATATTGGGGGTGCGGTACCCCATGATGCCGTCGCTGTAGGCGCTGATATTCGATATACCGATGTCATCGCCCCAGATGACGAGGATGTTCGGTTTGTCCGCCGCAAGCACTGCGCTGGCGCAGAACAGTAGCGGTGTGACCAGGGTTGTGAGGGCTCTTCTTAGCATAATGGGATTCCCTTCCTGTGGATGTGATTGAAAGTGGCCTGTGGATTATTGCTGTTGCTGCTGCGCCTGAAAGGCGGCCCGCTGCTCCGGCGTGGCCTCGGTCTGGTACTTCTCCTTCCATTCGCCGTAGGGCATGCCATAGACACGCTCCCGCGCGGCATCGTAATCAATGCTCTCGCCACGCTCTCCGGCCGCCGCCACATACCATTTGGACAGGCAGTTGCGGCAGAAACCCGCCAGATTCATGAGATCGATGTTCTGCACGTCCTTGCGCTCATCGAGATGGGCAAGGAGGCGCCGGAACACGGCGGCCTCGATCTGGGCCTGCTCGGGGCTGACATTGTCTGCTGCGGCTTCGTCCCGCAATTCACTCATGGCTGTACTCCTGCGACTGCCTGTCTGTCGAACACAAGTTTCACCCTATCGCGACCCAGTTCCCGCCGCAATTCCTCCAGCAACTCCTCGCTCGGCGCCACGCGCCAGCGCTCGCCAAGCATCAGCGTCGCGCTCTGGCGATCCTGCCTGTAGCGCAGGCTGACGGGGCACTCGCCGGGGGTCGCCGCGAGGGTCTCGCGCAGAAAATCGCGCAGCCTGTCTCCCGCCTGTGCCTCCTCGATGTCGATGCTCAAACCCGATGCGAATTTCGCCCGCTCCTCCGCAAGGCTGAACACGGCGGACACCCGCAGCACGGAGTTGCCGGAGCGCTCGTCCTGGGCAAGTCGCCCCTCGACGATCACGATGCGGTCCTTGAGAATCAGGTCCCGATACTGCTGATACACCTCGGAATACGCCGTGGCCTCGAGGCGGGCACTGCGGTCATCCAGGTTGAATACCGCCATGGAACCCCGGGCACTCTTCATGGTGCGCACCGCCACGATGAGACCGGCGACGCGCACATTGCCGCGACGGTCCGGACGCAGGTCCGCCAGGCGCTGGGGCGCCATGCGGCGCAGCTCTTCCTCGCAGGCATCGATGGGGTGCCCCGTGATGTACAGGCCCAGCGTCTGCATCTCGCGCTGCAGGCGCTCCCGATCCGTCCACGGTCGTGTCTGGCGATGGCGCTCGTAGGGGTCATTGACCTGCGTGCTCGCCTCGACCACCTCACCGAAGAGGTCCCCCATGCCCGCATCGCGGTTCGCGGCATTCTGCTCCGCCGCGCGCAGGGCGTCGTCCACGGACGCGCTGAGAATCCAGCGCTCCGTGCCCAGGGTGTCAAAGGCTCCGCTGTCGATCAGCGCTTCGATGGCTTTGCGGTTGACCTTGCGCGGGTCCGTACGGGCGCAGAAGTCGAACAGGTCCGTGAAGGGACCTCCCTCGCGGCGCGCCTCCAGCAACAGGGATACGGGACCCTCCCCGAGGCCCTTGATGGCGCCCAGGCCGTAGACGATCTCGCCCTTGGGGGACACCGTGAACATGTATTCGCCTTCGTTCACGTCCGGCAGGCGAATCGGCAGTTTCATGCGCCGGCTTTCTTCGACGAAGACCACGATCTTGTCGGTGTTGTCGAGTTCCGAACTCATCACCGCGGCCATAAAGGCTGCGGGATAGTGGGCCTTCAGCCAGGCGGTCTGGTAGGACACCAGTGCGTAGGCGGCGGAGTGGGATTTGTTGAAGCCGTAGCCGGCGAACTTCTCTACCAGGTCGAACAGCTTGGTCGCCAGGTTCGCATCCACACCGCGCTTCGCGGCACCCTCGGCAAACACGGTGCGCTGCTTGGCCATCTCTTCGGGTTTCTTCTTGCCCATGGCGCGGCGCAGCAGGTCGGCGCCACCGAGCGTGTAGCCCGCCAGCACCTGGGCGATCTGCATCACCTGCTCCTGGTACAGGATAATGCCGTAGGTAGGTTCGAGAATCGGCTTGAGACTGTCGTGCTGGTATTCCGGATCCGGGTAGCAGACCTTTTCGCGGCCGTGCTTGCGGTCGATGAAGTTATCGACCATGCCCGACTGCAGCGGGCCGGGCCGGAACAGAGCCACGAGCGCGATGATGTCTTCGAAGCAGTCCGGGCGCAGCTTCTTGATCAGCTCTTTCATGCCCCGGGATTCGAGCTGGAACACCGCCGTGGTTTCCGCCGACTGCAGCAGGGCAAAACTGGCCGGGTCATCCAGGGGAATTGCGTTGATATCGAGGTCTTCCTCTCCCTGTGCGGAGCGGAACCCATTGATGATTTTCAGGGCCCAGTCGATGATCGTCAGCGTGCGCAGGCCGAGGAAGTCAAACTTCACCAGCCCCGCGTCCTCGACATCGTTCTTGTCGAACTGGGTAACCAGGCCCCCACCGGCAGCGTCGCAGTACAGCGGCGAGAAGTCCGTCAGGCGTGACGGCGCGATCACCACGCCCCCGGCGTGCTTGCCCACGTTACGGGTCACGCCCTCGAGCTGCACCGCCATCTCCCAGATCCCCTGGGCGTCAGCGTCTTCCTGCAGGAACTGCGTGAGGCTCTCTTCCTGGTCCAGCGCCTTCTCGAGGGTCATGCCCACTTCGAAGGGAATCATCTTCGACAGGCGGTCGCCGAGACCATAGGACTTGCCCTGGACCCGGGCCACATCCCGCACCACGGCCTTGGCGGCCAGGGTACCGAAGGTGATGATCTGCGATACGGCGTCGCGACCGTAGCGCTGCGCCACGTAGTCGATCACCTCGTCGCGCCGCTCCATGCAGAAATCCACGTCGAAGTCCGGCATGGACACCCGTTCCGGGTTCAGGAATCGTTCGAAGAGGAGCTCATAGGCGAGGGGATCCAGGTCCGTGATGGACAGGGCATAGGCCACGAGGGACCCGGCACCGGAGCCCCGTCCCGGACCCACGGGAATACCCCGGTCCTTGGCCCACTGGATGAAGTCCATCACGATCAGGAAGTAACCGGGGAAGCCCATGGAGAGAATGGTGTCGAGCTCAAAGTCCAGCCGCTCCCGGTAGCGGGCGGCAAGGCCCGCCCGGTCCTCATCGGGGGCGGGATTGATGGTTTCGAGACGCCGCTCCAGGCCTTCGTGAGATACCTGACGGAAGAACTCGTCCATGGTCATGCCTTCCGGCACGGGATAGGCGGGCAGGCAGACGCGACCGAGCTCCAGGGTCATGGAGCAGCGCCGCGCGATGGCCACGGTGTTCTCCAGCGCCTCGGGAATATCCGAAAACAGCTCGCGCATCTCCGCCGCACTGCGCAGGTACTGCTGCTCGCTGTAGCGCCGGGGGCGCCGGGGATCATCCAGCACCCGCGACGTCGCTATGCAGACCCGGGCTTCGTGCGCTTCGAACTCATCCGGCGAGAGAAAACGCACATCGTTCGTCGCCACCACGGGGCAATGGCACTGTTCCGCCAGCGCCACCGCGGCGTGCACATGTTCTTCGTCACCCTCGCGTCCCGTGCGCTGAAGTTCCAGATAGAAGCGATTGGGAAATACCTGCTGCCAGGCCTCGAGGCGCTCCCGGGCCTGCGCCACGCGGTTATTGACCAGGGCCTGACCAATCTCCCCCGCCACGCCGCCGGACAGGGCGAGCAAGCCGTCGCTGGCCTCTTCGACCCAGCTGCGCAGCACCCGCGCTCCGTCCAGCGTCTGCCCTTCCTGATAGGCCCGGGAAATCAGGCAGGTCAGGTTGCTGTAGCCGGTCTCGTTCATCACCAGCAGGCAGAGGGGCCAGCACTCGCTGTCCTCCAGGCTGTCCGCGACCATCAGGTCCGCCCCGAAGATGGGTTTGACCCCCGCCCCCACGGCCGCCTTGTGAAACTTCACCAGACCGTAGAAA
>CAXBBA010000233.1:0-4564 GCA_963973805.1 uncultured Halieaceae bacterium
CGGTCTCGAGATGTTCGATGAAGGAGCGGTCCACCTTGAGGCGATCGATGGGCATACGCCGCAGGTACGCCAGGGACGAGTAGCCGGTACCAAAATCGTCGATGGCGAAGCGCACGCCCAGCTGGCGCAGGGACTGCATACGCTCGATGAGCTCTTCCGTGTCCTGGAGCAGCACGCTCTCGGTAAATTCCAGCTCCAGCTGCTCCGGGGGGAGTCCCGTATCTTCGAGTACTTCGCGCACCAGGTCCGTGAAAGTCGGGTCCCGGAACTGGGGAGCCGAAATATTGACCGCGATCACACCGACACCGCAGCCGGAACGATTCCAGGCTGCTCCCTGGGTGCAGGCTTCCCGCAGCACCCACTCGCCGATGCTCCGAATCAGGCCCGTGCGTTCTGCATGGGGAATGAACTGCGCCGGCGGTACCGTGCCCAGTTGCGCATGGTGCCAGCGCAGCAGGGCTTCCACGCCGGTGATGGCGCCCGTGGGAATGTCGATCTGGGGCTGGTAGGCCAGGCGCAGCTCTCCGCGGGCCTCGGCTTCGCGCAGCGCCGAGTCCAGCAGTACGTGGCGGAAGGCATCGCGGGTGAGGCGTTCGGAGTAGAAGCGGAAGGTATCCCGCCCCTGTTCCTTCGCGCTGTACATGGCCGCGTCCGCGTTGCTCATGAGGAGCTGGGTCGTTTCCCCATCTTCCGGGAACAGGCTGATACCCAGACTCGCGCTGACCGAAAGTTCCTGGCCATTCAGCTCGATGGGCTGGCGCAGGGCGCCGATCACCTTCTCGGCAACGGTGGTCACGTCATCAGGACTCTCGATGTCTTCCATCACGCTGAGGAATTCGTCGCCGCCAATGCGTCCGATACTGTCTTCTTCGCGCAGCGTGTCCCGCAGTCGCTGCGCCGTGATCACCAGCAGATGATCCCCGGCCTGATGGCCCAGGCTATCGTTAATGTTCTTGAAGGAATCGATGTCCAGGAAGATCACGGCGAGCCTGGTCTGGCGTCGCTGTGCACGGCGCAGGCTCTGGCTCAGGCGTTCGTTGATCAGATAGCGATTGGGCAAGCCCGTCAGCTGATCGTAGTGCGCAAGCTGCTGCAGCTGCTCCTCGGTTCGCTTCATCTTGGTGATGTCGGTGAAGATACCGATGTAGCGCTGTTCCTCGCCGTCGATGCGCGTGATCGTGAGCAGCTCGGGGAAAGACTCCCCGCTTTTGCGCCGATTCCAGACCTCGCCGCGCCAAAGCCCCTCCTGTTGCACCGCTTCCCACATACTGCGGTGGAAGTGGCGATCATGGCGACCGGAATTCAGGATACGCATGTGCTTGCCAAGCACTTCATTGCGGGTGTATCCGGTGATGCGTGTGAAGGCGGCATTGACGTTGCGAATGAAACCCCGGCGGTCCGTGATGAGGATGCCCTCGCCGGAGTTATTGAACACCGCCGCGGCCTCGAGGAGTTGTTCCTGGGCCGCTCTCTCCTGCGTGATGTCCTTGCCGACGGCGTAGACCCGATCACTGCCCTCGGGGACCGCCGCGGACCAGGAAATCAGGCGGTGGCTGCCGTCACGATGACGAAAGTGGTTTTCGAAGTGCAGCGTGACGAGTCCTCGCCCCAGGTTTTCCAGTTCCCCCAGGGTCGCCTCCCGGTCCTCTTCGAGCACCAGGTCCAGAAAGTTCCTGCCGATCAGGTCCTTGCGGCGATAACCGAGAATGAGCTGCCAGCCACTATTGACATCGATGATTACGCCTTCGGTGTCGCCGATGAGGTGCAGGCCATTGGGCTGCGCAAAAAAGTTGTGCTGGAACTCTTCCGCCCGTCGCTGCATCGTGATGTCGATGATCAGGCCGTGAGCGCTCAGGACGCCCTTGTCCTTGCGCTCCGACAGGCCAACGGCGCGGAACCAGCGCTCTTCCCCATCGTCCCGGGTTGCCCGGAACTCCACCTGATGGATGCCCGGGTCCTCGGTCATGGCCTGCAAGGTATCGACGAACGCGGCCGCATCCTCCTTGTGTACGCGGTCCAGCACCTCCGCGACCGGCTGATTCGCAGCCTGGAGACGCAGGAGGGCGAGGGCCTCCCTGGACAGCGTGAACGTTCCCTGCACGGGATTCCACGTCCAGGAACCGATGCCCGCGGAAACAAGGACCGAAGAGTCCGGAGTGGGCAGAATGGGGCGAAGAGGCGTCGATGTTTCCAAGATTTGGGTGCATATCCAGAGAGCGGGCGTTAACACAAGTTTAGTCCTCTGCGGTGACACCCGCCAATGGTCCCGTTCCGGATCAACCCCCGCTGCGTTGACTTGCATCAACCTCCGGAGGGGCCTTCCGGGCAACAATATGCTCAGGGGAGTGTCAGGGCGATTGGGAGCCTGGCGGTCAGATCCCCACAAGTTGCGACGAGGAGTGGACAAGCGCGTGTTTGAACGCATCATGACCATCACGCTTCGAGGGGGCCTGCCCCTCGGACTATTCGTTCTCGGGATTCTCTCGGGGGTGCTTGCCCTGAGCTTCACTCCCCGCGAAGAAGAGCCCCAGATCGTCGTTCCCATGATCGATGTGATGGTGGAGGCGCCGGGACTGTCGGCGCGGCAGACCGAGCGGCAGGTGACGATCCCCCTCGAAAAACTGCTGGCGCAGATTCCGGGGGTAGAACACCTCTATTCCACGACGGACGCGGGCAGCGCGGCGGTCACATTGCGCTTTTACGTGGGCCAGGATCGGGAAGATTCCCTGCTCAATACCTACAACAAACTGTATGCCAATCAGGATCAGATACCCGCGGTGGTCACCCGCTGGCTCCTCAAGCCCGTGGAGGTGGACGACGTGCCGATCCTCGTCATGGGGCTTTGGAGCGAGAATGGCGAGCGCTACAGTGACTATGACCTACGGCGCATCGCCGATGAATTTTCGACCGCTCTCCAGGCAATCCCCCAGACCAGCGAAGTAAAAGTGGTCGGCGGACGGGCGCGCACGCTGCGTATTCTCATCGATCCCGAAAGCCTGGCGGCACGGCGAACGACCGCCGCGGATATCGTCACGGCCATGGATGTCTCCAATACCCTGCGGGATGGGGGCGTGTGGACCCTCGAAGATTCCGCTATCGCTCTGGAAGCCGGCGATGTGCTGCGGCAGCCGTCGGAGCTGGAGTCTCTTGTGGTGAACGTGATCGATGGCGCACCGGTCTATCTGCGCGACGTAGCGCAGATTGTCGATGGTCCCGATGAGCCCGAGGCCTACCACTGGATTGATTTCGGGCCCGCGTCCGAGACTCGCTCCGATGGTCAGCAGCCAATGGTGGCGATTTCCATCGCCAAGCAGCGTGGTGCCACTGCCGTCACCGTGAGCGAAGATGCCCTGGACCTGATGCACGAGCTCAAGCGCAGCCTGCTGCCCGAGGATGTGCAGGTGGCGATCCTGAGGGACTACGGCAAGACTGCGGACGAAAAGGTCAACAATCTGTCCAGTTCCCTGGGCTTTGCCATCATCACCGTGGTGGTCTTCATCGGGCTCTTTCTTGGCTGGCGTCCGGCGTTGGTGGTGGGTCTGGCGGTGCCCGTGTGTTACGGCATTACGCTGGCGCTGGATATGTTCCTGGGCTACACCATCAACCGCGTGACCCTGTTCGCCCTGATCCTGTCCCTGGGGCTGCTGGTGGACGACCCCATCACCGGCGTGGACAACATAGCGCGCTACATGCAGCGCAAAGGAATGACCCTGTCAGAAAAGGTAGTGGCGGCGATGCACGAGATTCGCGTGCCCCTGCTCATGTCCACGGTCACCATCGTGGTGGCGTTTCTTCCCCTCGCGTTCATCACGGGGATGATGGGGCCCTATATGGCGCCCATGGCCTTCAACGTCCCGGTCAGTGTTGTCAGTTCGACCCTGGTGGCCTTTCTGGTGACTCCCTGGCTTGCCAGCCGTTTACTGCAGGAGACGCCGGAGCACCACGCGCTCCCGGACAACACGGAGGTCCGCAGCACCTACACGAAGCTGATGGCACCGCTGCTGGACAATCGCGGCCATGCGCGCCGCATGCTGTGGCTGGTGGCACTCCTCTTCGTCGCGGCAGCGTTTCTGCCGGCGCTGCGCTGGGTGCCCCTGAAACTGTTGCCCTTCGACAACAAGAACGAAGTTCAGATCCTCATCGATATGCCCGAGTCCGCGAGTCTGGAGCGCACGGCGGCCTTCACCCGCGAGCTTGCCGACGAGGTCCTGACGGTGCCGGAGGTGGGTACCGTCGCGGCGTTTATCGGCTCCCCGTCGCCCATCGACTTCAACGGTATGGTGCGGCGCTACTACCAGCGCACCGGTCCCCATCTGGCGGAGCTGCGCCTGGTGCTCGCCGACAAGCTGGATCGCAAACACCAGTCCCACCACGTGGTGCTGCGCCTGCGGGAGCTTCTGGCACCGTACCAGGGGCACGGGGTCACAGTGCGGGTGGTCGAGGTGCCGCCGGGGCCGCCGGTGCTGAGTACGCTTGTGGGCGAAGTCTACGGTGAGCCCCTTACTCCCTATGCGCAGCAGCAGGAGGCGGCGTGGCAGTTGATGGAGCGCCTGGCCCGTGAACC
>CAXBBA010000234.1:0-4556 GCA_963973805.1 uncultured Halieaceae bacterium
CTGCCCCGGAAGTTCAATGGATATGGCAGCGCGCGCCTGAAGGCGATTGCCATCCAGCGCCTCGGGCTGAGGCTGGTAAATCACCAGCGTGCCTTCGTTGCTGACGATTTCCCGTGGCCAGGCCAGGCCCGGTTCATCCGCCATTGCCGTGGTGACAAGCGTCGCAAACACGACGGTGAAAAATAGCCCTAGTCGGCGTCCCATAGCCCTAACCTCCGTCGCTTCGCGCCCCGAGGGCACGGTGAACATGCAGGAATCCGGCGGCGGTAGCTCACGAAAGTCCGACGCACAAATACACGAAGATGATATACCACCGCCGTAGGATCGGGTGATACGCTTTGCCGTATCATCGCCCCGGGACTCTCTGGGCGTGGGGATTGGCAGATCGCGACAACCCCCGAGCCAAACCAGTTCACTCTGGACCTGAAACGCCAAGAGCAGCGCCAGCAGTACGGGACTGCGAAGGAGCAACGCACCATGGACGAATCCCTGCGCCGATCCCCACGCCAATTCCTACACCAATCGCTACACCATTCCCTACACCAACCCCTACGCCAACCCAGACAGAATCGACGCTCCGGCCTCGGCCGCGCGCGACAGCTCGCTGCTGTTTTCGGACTGATATTGGTCACAGTGGGCTGCCAGCCCCACGACGAAGGTGCCGAGCGCCAGCGCATCGGCGCCGTTCTCGACGATTTCCATGGCGCAGCGGCGGACGCGGACCGCGAGCGCTACCTGGCCCACTTCGCCCCCGATGGCGTCTTCATGGGCACGGACGACTGGGAGCGCTGGCCCCTGGAGGAATTCAGCGCCTATGTGGCAGAGCGCTTCAGCAACGGTGGCGGCTGGAGCTACGCATCGGAGGAGCGCCACATCGCCTTCGCGCCCGACGGTGACACCGCCTGGTTCGACGAAATCATGGTGTCCCCGCGCTGGGGCCGCTTCCGGGGCACCGGTGTGCTGCTCCACATCGATGGCGACTGGAAGCTGGCGCACTACTCGCTCACCGCCCTGGTACCCAACGAGCACTTCGAAGCCATCTCACGCATCGCCACCGAGGGTTTCGAGAACCGCAACCCGGTACCGGACGCCTGACATGAGCGCACGGCGGGGTCGCCCCCGGGCGCTGATCCTCGGCGCGGGTTTCGCCGGTCTGGCCTGCGCCAACGCCCTGTCTGCCCGGGATTTCGCAGTCACGGTGGTGGATCGCAAGCGCCATTTCGAGTTTCTGCCCAACATTCACGAAATCATCTCCGGCGTGAAGCGCCCGGCGCAGCTCCGCATACCCCTGGCGGCGACGCTGAAGGCCCAGGGACACCGTTTCATCCGCGACCAGGTGCTCGCGATCGACGCCACGGAGCGTCGACTCCAGCTGGCCTCAGGTCGCGAGATACGCGGGGACTACCTCGTGCTCGCGCCCGGCAGCGAAGACGGGGTCTACGGAATCCCCGGGGTACGGGAGCACGCTCTGCCCCTGCGATCCGTAGACCAGGCGCGCGCGATTCACACTCGCCTCGAAGCCCTCGCGAAGGAACCTGGCCCCCGCCGGGCCGTGATCGTCGGTGCCGGCTACACCGGTGTCGAAGCCGCCGGAGAGATACTGCGGCGCTACGCCGACGCCGACCTCCGCCTGACCCTGGTGGAGGGCGGTCCCCGATTGCTGCCCTCCATGCCCGCCCCCATCGGCGAATTCCTGCGTCACCGCGGCACGAGTCGGGGCATGGATTGCATCACCGGGGACCCGGTGGCGAAGCTCACCGCCCGCACCGTCTTTCTGCAAAGCGGGCAGCGCGTTCCCTCCCACGCCACGATCTGGGCCGGCGGGCCCCGGGCACCGGAAGTCCTCGGTGCGGCGATGCCGGGAGCCAGCCCGTCCTGGGTGCCCGTGGAGGACACGCTCGAGCACCCCCACTTCGCCAATGTGTTTATCGCCGGCGACAGTGCCGCGCCCCCGAACGCCGTGAGCAAGCAGGCCTACCATGCGCTCGATATGGGCGCCCTGGCTGCTGACAATATTCGCCGGCGAGACAGACGCCGACGCCTGCGCAGCTATCGCCCCCTGCCCCGGCCCACGCTGCTGGCCTTTGGTGATCTGGACACGGTGCTCGTCGCCGGCGACCGCGCCCTCGCGAGCCCGGCGCTGGCGACGGGCGAGGAACTGGTCTGCACCGCGGTGCTCGCGCAGCTCGATCGCCGCGCCCCGAGGGAACGCGCCGATGCACTGCTCGACCGGGGACGCCAGGCCACGCGGGCGTTACTATGGCCCGCCCTGGGTGACATGAAATCGCTGCTGCGCCAGGCTCGCGTGCAGCGCCTGAGTTAGGACCACACATGAAACGCGTGATTTTCGACACGGACATCGGCATCGACGACGCCATGGCTCTGCTTTTTCTGCACCACGCGCCGACGGTGCAGATCGAGGCGATCACCACGGTCTCGGGTAACGCGAGCATCGCGAACACCACGCGCAATGCCCTGCACGTCTGCGAGCGCTTTGCCATCGACGTGCCGGTCTATCGCGGCGCATCGGGCCCCATGGGACCCGCGCTGGGCTCCGGGCATCCGGATTTCGTGCACGGCGCGAACGGCCTGGGCAACATCGATTTTCCGGACCCCGACAAAAGCGCGGAGCTCAAGGGCGCCGCTGAAGCCATCGTCGAACTCGCCGAGGCCCACCCCGGTGAGATCAGCGTGGTGGCCGTGGGGCGCATGAGTAACCTCGCCAAAGCCCTGTCCCTCCATCCGCGCCTGCCGGAGATGTTGAAGGAAGTCATTCTTATGGGCGGTGTCTTCATGCGCCGCAATCACACGGGCAACGTGTCTCCCGTCGCCGAGGCCAACATGGCCGGTGATCCCAGCGCGGCGGACCGGGTGCTGGGCAGCGGACTGCCCGTCACCATCGTCGGTCTGGACGTTACCCAGGAGACGACCATGGACGAAAACTTCATTGCCACACTGCGCGACCGCGCCGGTGATGCGGGAGGTTTCATCCACGACATCACGCGTTTCTACTTCGATTTTTACGAAGGCGTCGACGGTGTGCGCGCCTGCCCGATCCACGATTCCAGCGCCGTCGCCTACCTGCTGGCACCCCAGCTGTACACGGTGGAGAGAGGGCCCGTGCGGGTCATCGCCGAAGGCATCGCCATGGGCCAGACCATTCTGGGGCCCACACCGGAGCGCTACGCGAGTGACGCCTGGCTCAACCGGCCGGACTGTGACGTATGCACCGGCGTGGATGCCGATGCGGTGCGCGCGCTCTACCTCGAGACGCTGGCGCTAGCGGGCCAGTAAATCCAGGCGTTCCTTGAGGTAGCTCCCGGCGGTATAGCGCGGTGACAGCGCCAGATCCAGACGCGGCGCCATGAAGTAGGGAATGGCGACGCGGGAACGATTGGCATCGGCACTCGGGGGATTGATCACCCGGTGGGACGTGGACGGAAAATAACCCCCCGTCGCCTCCTGGAGCATGTCACCGGCATTGATGACGATGTCACCGGCCTGTCCGGGCACCGCCTCCCACTCTCCGTTCTTCTTCAGCACTTCGAGCCCCGGTTCTTCGGACACGGGCAGAAGCGTCAGCCGGTTGATGTCTTCATGGGCTGCCGCGCGCACCGCTCCCGCGGGCTCATCACCCTTCAGGGGCGGGTAGTGAAGCACCCGCAGCAGGCTGTCTTCGGCGGAGAGGCTGTCGGCGAGGGCCCCGCGCAGGGTGTCCGGGAGCACTTCACCGCAGTGGTCGTCCAGCCACTGCAGCAATTGGCGACCCAGGGCGAAGGCATCGCGCAGGTGATCGCGGGCGTCATCCTGCAGCGCCTCCGGCATGGAGGTACCGGGGACGATGTGGAAAAACTCTTTCAGATCCTTGATGTCGTGACCCACGGCGGTCTCGGACACATCCGGGGGGATGTAGCCGCTGGTGTTGCCCGAGGGCACTTCATGGGCAAGGTAGTTCCACTTGCCCTCTCCCGCAAAGAACGCCAGCCAGTCCCGGGACATGCGCCCCAGGCGCTCCGGGGACAGGGGGGCGTCGCGCAGCACGGCAAAACCCGTGTCCCTCAGCGTGCGAACAAAGGCTTCGTCCGCGTCCGCGGCACTCATATCCACTATGGCGACGGATCCACTCATGGCTAACTTCCTGCTCTCTCGATTATCCCTACAAGTCGCTGCTCGCCATGGTGCGGCGACGCTGAATCAGCCACGCCGCAGCGACGAGGACAGCAAGGATAAAATAACAGAGTGAGCCGAACTGCAGAACGCCGCGCGCACTCGCGACTTCTGCCAGAGCCCCGGTAACCACGGGACTGATCGCCGTCCCCGATGTGGCACCGAACAGCAGCGCGGCCACCAGGCGGGGGGTCGGGTGCTCCACCGCCAGCGTGGCAAAGGCGATCACCACCTTCAGCAGCCCCAGGTTCGCCACGCCCCAGACCAGCGCGAGCCAGGGCAGAAGCTCCAGCGTCGTCACATTCCACAGCGGCAGGGAGCCCAGGAACGCGCCGCCGACGCTGAGCAGCACCAGGCGCCGGGCACCGATGCGCAGCACCCACCAGGCC
>CAXBBA010000235.1:0-4524 GCA_963973805.1 uncultured Halieaceae bacterium
GCGTCGGTGCCGCAGCAATGATGGCGGTGGGCACGTCATATTTCTGAACGTTGTTCTGGAACAGGCGCGCCAGGAGCTGCGCCGCCTTGTCGTAGGCGTCGTCGTCGCCCCAGCTGCGCCGGGGGTCGAGGTAGCGGGCATCCACGCCGGGGATCTCCGTGGGGAAATCCAGGTTGAGGATGTCCAGGCGGGACCGGGGGGCGGCCTCGAGGTCACCGCGCTCGGCGGCGGCCACGACGGCGCGGGTGACCGCGATGGGGAAGCGCTCGCCACGGCTGCCGGGACCGGCGCTGCCGCCGGTCCAGCCGGTGTTTACCAGATACGCCCGGCTGCCGAATTCCTCGATGCGTTTCATGAGCAGCTCTCCGTAGTCCCCGGCCGGGCGGGGCATGAAGGGAGCGCCGAAGCAGGCGGAAAACGTCGGATTGATACCTGCGCGGGCCCCCACCTCCGTTGAGCCCACATGGGCCGTGTAACCGCTCAGGAAGTGGAATATCGCCGCCTCCGGCGACAGCAGGGACACCGCGGGGAGCACGCCGAGCACGTCGCAGCTGAGGAAGATGATCGTCGTGGGTTCCGCCGCCGAGCCGTCCGCGACCCGGTGGGGGACGTGGGTCAGGGGGTAGCTGCAGCGGCCGTAGGCGGACAGGTGGTCGTCGTCGTAGTCGACGCGACGGTCCTCGTCCACCACCACGTTCTCGAGAATCGCGCCGAAGCGGATCGCGTCCCAGATGATCGGCTCACTCTCGCGCTGGAGCCCGTTGGTCCTGGCGTAGCAGCCGCCCTCCAGATTGAATATGCCACCCCGAATCCAGACGTGTTCGTCGTCGCCGATCAACGAGCGCCCGGGAGCGGCGGACAGGGTGGTTTTGCCCGTGCCCGACAGCCCGAAGAACAGCGTGCTGTCGCCGTCGGGGCCGACGTTGGCGGAGCAGTGCATCCCGAGGGCGTCCTTCTCCGGCAACAGGAAATTCTGCACCGAGAACACGGCCTTCTTCATTTCGCCGCCGTAGCGCATGCCCGCGATCAGGATGCGGCGCTGGCCGAAGTTGATGATCAACGCGGCGTCGGAGCTGGTGCCGTCGCGCTCGGGATCGCAGACAAACTCCGGTGCATTGAGGATGCTCCACTCCGGTTTGCGTCGCGGGTTGAACTCCTCGGGCTTGATGAACAGGTTGCGGGCGAACAGGCCGTGCCAGGCCCACTGGGTGGTGACGCGCAGGGGCAGGTAGTGGTCGCTGTGAGCTCCCAGGTGCAGGTGCGAGACGAAGCGGTCGCCTTCGCTCAGGAACGAGGCGACGCGCTCCCAGAGGGAGTCGAAGCTCTCTTCCTCGAAGGGGTGGTTGAACTCCCCCCAGTTCACCGTGTCTTCGCAGCTGGGTTCGCGCACCAGGAACCGGTCCGTGGGCGACAGCCCCGTGCGGGCCCCCGTGCGGACGCGCAGGGCGCCGGTGTCCGTAAGAATGCCCTCGCTGCGCCGCAGGGCCTCCTCGATGAATTCCGCGGGTTCCAGGTCCAGGTATTCCCCGGTGCTGACGGTGTTGCTCATGGGTTCCTGCCCCGTATTGCGAAGATCACGGCTCAGTGTAGAGCGGTGGATGGGGCCGCGGGCAGCATATCGCCGAGGTCGTCCCGGGAAAACACGTAGCGCTGGTTGCAGAACTCGCAGTCCATGGTCACCGCACCCTGCTCTTCAAGGATGGAGCGGACTTCGCCCTCGCCGATGCTCGCCAGCGCCGCCATGGTTCGCTCCCGGGAGCAGCTGCACTGGAAGGCGACGGGTTCGGCGTCAAACAGGCGCAGACTCTCGCTTTGATACAGCCGCTGGAGCAGGCTCGCATCCGCCAGGTCCAGCAGTTCCTGGGGGCCGAGAGTGTCGGCGAGAATGCTCAGGTGGTTCCACTGCTCGGCGCGCTGCTCCGGGTCCGTGACGACCTGCGACGGCAGCTGTTGCAGCAGCATGCCCGCCGCGCGGCTGCCGTTGCTGGTCAGGTAGAGACGGGTCTGCAGCTGCTCGGATTGTTCGAAGTAGGCGTCGATGCTCCGGGCCAGGGAGTCGTTCACCAGGGGCACGATGCCCTGGTACCGCTTGCCCTGGTTCGGCGTCACCGTCAGCACCAGCTGCCCGTCTCCCAGCAGCGAGGGGAAATCCGCCGCCACGGCTTCCTGGGCTCCCCGGGCGATGGCGCGAACCCGGAGGTCGTCCGTGGCCTCGGCCATGATCAGGGGAATCTGGCGCTCACTGCGGGCCTGCACCGTCAGCGTGCCGCGAAACTTCAGGGTGCTGGCGAGGAGCAGCGAGGCGACCACGAACTCGCCGAGGAGGCTGGCGACCCCCGAGGGGTAGTCGTGGATGGCACCCATCTGGGCGAGCACACCATCGACATGCACGATCTCTCCCCGCACATCCATGTCCTCGAAAAGAAAGCGCCGTTTGTTGTCCCTGTCCATGTGCCCACCCGTCTGTGATGGGGAAATTGTAGCAGTCGAGCTCCGGGGGCGAAGCATCGCCGTTGCCGCCGGCCTAGGGGAGCAGGCGCAGGACGCTGGATTCGCGGGACAGGGTGCGGGGGGCGCGCCTCGGCGCCGCGCCGCGGCGGGCGCGAATTTCCAGTTCTCCGGCGTCCAGCAGGGCGTAGTCGATGCCCAGGAACAGATTTTCTGCGGCACTGGCGTCCACGGCGAAGCGGCCCAGCACAGTGAGGGATTCCACACCCGGTGAGGCCTCGCCATGGTCGTGGGCGGGGTTCAGCAGCACGTCCTCGATGGCGTGGCGCTGGCCGTCTACTTCGACCCATAGCGCCTGTTCGATCGTTGCGATCAGGGCGCTGCGGTAGCGATCCAGTTCCGTCAGGGATACCACGTCATCACCGTCGCTATCGGCTGCGGCGAAGCTGGATTCGCCGAGGGCGAAAACGGCAAAGATGCCGTCGTCGGTGATGTTCAGCCTGGCGTGGCCCGAGGGCATGAGGTGGGCGCCCGCGGTGCCTGCGTGCAGCAGCACCAGCAGGGGGACAAGGTGGATTCCCGCCAGCCAGTTTGAACGGCGGCGGGGCGGAAGGTGGCTCCGGATCTGCTTCACAGCTCACCCCGCACGCAACGCTGGAAGTACGGGTAGGTGTCGGTGGCGAAGTAGTGGTAGATGCCCTCGGGGAACTCCGGGGTGACGCCGGTGCGGCCGTTGCACTCGTCCAGATCACCGGAGCCGTCCACATACTCCCAGTCCTGCTGGAACGTCCCCAGGGGATAGGTGTCCGTGGAGGGACGGCTGGTGGGAACATCGGCCACCAGGCCGTAGCTGCCGGTCATGACTTGCAGCGGGGACGATGAGTCGTCCGCGATGCTGTAACCGTAGCGGGCGTAGATGGGGAAGCCGTCGGCGGCCCAGCCGATCAGGGTCATGGTGCCGTCGTGGCCACCGCGTTTGTTGATGAAGCCCTCGGGCATGCCGTGGTAGTGGTAGGAGCCGTCGGGTTGGACGTGGGCGTTGTTGTCGTCCGTGCCAAAATCGAAGGAGGTCTGGCCCAGGGCTTCGATGCTCCAGCCGAGGCCCGCTTCGCCGAGGCTGCAGCTGTTCCCGGAGTCGTCGCAGCTACCGCCGGTGCCCGCGTCGATCTTGATGCCGTTGAGCACGAAGCCGATCACGCCCCGGGGACCACCGAGGTCCGTGGCAGTGCCTGTGTGGGACGGTGACAGGGTGAAGGTCGCCGCGACGTCCTGTTCCGTAATCGTATTGGGGTTGGCGGGGTTGGGGAACTCGCCCACCTCGTGATCCGGAATGCCGTTGGCGACGAGGTGGCGTTCGCTGTCGCAGCTCCAGGTGGACACGCTGGTGTAGGTGAGGGAGGGCTGGCTGTTGAAAGTTTCGTCCTCGTAATCGCAGAGCACGCCGTCGGTGAATGCCGATACGTCCAGGAGCTCGTCTCCATCGCTATCGGAGCTGGTGCTGTCGTCAGTCTCGGAGGTCGATGCATCGACGCTTGCGTCGTCGCTGCTGCCGGAGCCGCCGCAGGCGACGAGCATCGCGAACAGCGCTGTGGTCAGGGTTCGGTGTAGGAGTGTCATCGTGGGCCCCGGTTCGTTGATGATGGGCCCATGGTGGTCGCGAACTGTGCACCTGGCGCGCAGAGTCTGTGAAGAAGAGCACCAGCTTCCCGGGGTCTGGAGCGACAATTGTGGCCCATCTGCACACTTGCGCGAGCCTTCGGCGGTATAGTTCGCCCATGAGACTCTCCCTGGCCCAGCAGTTTGTTCTGGCGACGCTGACGCTCACCCTGGCGGTGCTGCTGGCGACGCTGTTGCTGGCGCGCTGGAGCTTTGAGCGGGGCTTTCTGGAGTACGTGCGGGAGCTCGAGTACAAGCGCCTGGAAGAGGTGGCCACGGAGCTGAGTCCCTACTATGACCCCGAGAAAGGCTGGCAGGGCCTGCCGCGCCGCGCGTTTTTCGCTGCCCTGCGAACCCGGGGGCCGGAAGACGGTCGCCATCCGCCGCGGGACCTGCGCTTCGACGGTGGCGCCCCACCGC
>CAXBBA010000236.1:0-4516 GCA_963973805.1 uncultured Halieaceae bacterium
GCCCATAATCCAGGCCGCATCGATGGTGATGGCGCGCAGTGCGGAATCCAGGCTGATGCGCTGCGCCGTTCCCGTGTTGTTGCCATTGATGGTGCGGCGATTGCTGGCGGCCCAGGCGAGGGTCAGGGGCTCCAGCGGAGCCATGGGGGCGTCGGAGTGCAGGGCAAAGGGAATGCCCAGGCGCTCGGCGGAGCCCAGGCGTACCATCTGCGCACTGCGGTCCGGGCCCAGCCATGCATCGCCGTACAGGTCCGACAGAATATAGTGATAGTAGGGATTCGCCGAGATTACACCGCCCAGGGCCTGGAACTGGCGTAGTTGCTCTTCGGTGGCGTAGGCGAAGTGTTCCAACGTCAGGCGGTGATCGGGGCGGGGAAACTTCGTCTGCAGCCCGGACAGCAGATCGATGAGTGCTGCCGCGCTCGCGTCCCCATTGGTGTGGGCGTGGAGTTTGTATCCCGCGCGCCAGAAATGCTCCGCCCAGGAGGCGGTGACCTCGAGGGGGGCCATCCACTGACCCTGGTGTCCGTCGAGGTAGCCCGGTGGTCCCATCTGGGCGAGTCCCGAGAAGATCGCGCCATCCATCATGAGCTTGAAGTGCCGGTCCACCATCACCCGGTGGGAGTTGGTTTCACGCCAGCGATCGATTTGGGCTTCCGCTTCGGCGGGGGATTTTCCCCGGGCGAGGAAGTCCGTGACGATGGGTGTCATCACGATGCGCAGAGGCGCATCGGTGGATTCCACCGCGTGACGCACCAGCGCCAGCTCCTGCTCGGGATTGCCGAAGATTCCCATACCCATGTCCAGGGCCGTGGTTACTCCCCCGCGATGGGTCATGGCCAGAAAGTTCTCCATGCCCTGCAGGAAACGCGCCGGTTCGAACAGGAACCCCATGCGTGGCACCAGGGCCTTGAGACCGTTCTCCCAGAAGTGCCCCCGCTGCCAGTCGGCCTCATGGAGTCCCTGCACGTCCTCCTGGGTCAGCTCGAGGTCGGCGATGGCGCGGTCATTGAGGATCAGCTCGTGGAAGGAGCGGTGCCAGAGCATCACGGGCTGCTCCGGAAACCAGCTGCTCAGGGTGTCCCGGTAGACCTCGCCGTGCCAGAGGGGGTGATAGCCCCAGGCGATGAACGGGACGCCCTCGGGGCGCGGGGCGCTGACCAGTTCGCGCAGGCGCTGCGCAAAGGCTTCCGGGTCCCGGGCGCCGGGATAGGCCCCCGTGGGCAGGGACCAGTCATCCGGCGCCAGGAACGGAAACTGCGTCAACACCGCGGGCAGGCTCGGGTGCACGTGGGGGTCGATGAAGCCGGGCATCAAGACCTTGTCAGCAAAACGCAGGTCCTCCCGATATTCCGCCAGGGCCTCCTGGGCGCGCAGGGCCGAGAGATCGCCGATGGCCACGATGCGACCGTCGCGCACCGCGACGGCTTCGGCCCGGGGCTGGCCCGGGTCCATGGTGATAATGCTCGCGGTGACGTAGATCACCGGGTCCCCGGACTCGGCGTGGCCGGAAAGGGGGATGCAGAGGGCGAGGGCCGCCAGCGCCGGGAGGTGGAACAGGATCTTGATGAAGTCGGGCATGGGCTATCCGGTGAATTATTATCCCGTGAGTGTACTGCCTTTCTCCGGTCCCCGGACTGCCCGGGACGCGGGTCCCTGGTGTAGGCTGCGGGTATCGATGAACACCGGATACCCACCATGGACACTCTGATCGACTCCGCCGCGACGCTGATCCCGTTTCTGGCCGCCATCGTCGCCGTCCTGGCCTTCCTGTTGCTGGCGAATCGCGTGCTGCGCAAGCACTGGGACAAGCAGCCCGAGGCGCAATTCCAGTTTCAGCTGATCATGCTGTCCCTGACCGTGGCCGGGGTGCTGCTGGTGGTGGCGGTGATGCCCGTGAGCGACGCGCTGCGCGGCCAGTTCCTGAGCCTCATCGGGATCCTGCTCAGTGCCGCGATCGCCCTCGCGTCGACGACCTTCATCGGCAACATACTGGCGGGGGTGATGCTCAAGACCATTGAGAAGGCGCGCCCCGGCGACTTCATCACGGTCGAGGATCTCACCGGTCGCATCACCGAGATGGGGCTGCTGCATACCGAGATTCAGACGGAGTTCCGCGACCTGGTCACCGTACCCAACAGCTACATGGTGGCGCGGCCGCTGAAGGTCGTGCGCGCGTCGGGATCGATTATCACCGCCGAGCTTTCCCTGGGCTACGACGTGCCCCAGGGGCAGGTGGTGGAGGTGCTGCGATCTGCCGCCGAAGCCTCGGGTTTGAAGGACTGTTTCGTGCACCTGCGGGAGCTGGGAGATTTTTCCGTCACCTATCGCGTTGCGGGATTGCTCGAAGACATCAGTAGCCTGATTTCGGCGCGCTCCAGTCTGCTCTCCGCGATGCTGGCGGCGCTGCATCGCGAGGGGATCGAGGTGCTGTCGCCGAACTACATGGTGACGCGGCCCCTCGCCCCGGACGTGCGCGTTGTGCCCGAACCATCCCTGCCCCGGGGCGATGGCGCGGTGGAATCCCGCGTCGAGGAGGTGGCCTTCGACAAGGCGGATGACGCGGCATCCGCGGAGAAGCTGCGCAAGCTCATCGCGGGTACGGAAGAAGAGATAAAGGCGCTGCGCGAGGTCGACGGCGATCAGAAGAGCGTGGTGCGCGCGCTCAAGCAGCGCCTGGCGCATCTCCAGTCCCAGCTTGAGCGCGCCGATGAGCGCGTGAGGTCCGACGGAGAGGAATCGCCGCCTCCCTAGCGAGGCGGGTGCAGAGCGCGTTCCCGGACCCGCTCCTCGGAGCTGGTTGCTATACGGGTCTGAGCGGGGGCTCGAGATCGCGGGTGGAAACGCAGCAGTTCCTGCCCCGGGCCTTCGCTGCATAGAGCGCCTGGTCCGCGCTGTCGATGAGGGTTTCCGTATCCGTGCCGTCCCCGGGATAGCAGGCCACGCCGATGCTGACGGTGATGGCCAGGGCCGTGTCCTGCTCCATGGGAATGCGGTGTGCGTTGAGCAGCAGGCGCAGGCGCTCCCCCAGCGCCTTGGCCTCATCCAGGTCGCTCCGGGGAAGGAGCAGCAGAAACTCCTCACCGCCGTAGCGGAACGCCAGATCCCTTTCGCGCAGCGAGTCCCGGATCACATCGGCAACGGCGCGCAGCACATGGTCGCCGGCGGAATGGCCGTGGCGCTCATTGACGTCCCTGAAGCGGTCCACATCCAGCATCAGCACGGCGAGGGGGGCATTGGAATGCTGCGCCCGATAGAGCTCCGCCGCCGCTTTCTCATCCAGGGCATAGCGACTGTGGAACAGGGTCAGGGCATCGCGCTCCGTGCGGAACTCGAGCGTGCGAGCCTCCTGCTTCTGATTGCTGATATCGTCGACGATGGAGACAAAATACTGCGGTTCGCCACTGTCGCTGCGCACGAGGGAAACGGTGAGGTTCGCCCACACCACGTGGCCATCCTTGTGCAGGTAACGCTTTTCCATGCTGTAGCTGTCCCGATTTCCCGCCAGGGTGTGCTGCAGCAGTTCGAGGTCACTGTTCAGGTCTTCCTCGTGGGTGATCGCCTGGAACGAAGACCTGAGCAATTCGTCCCGGGGGTAGCCGACGATGTCACAGAGGCGCTGATTGCAGTCCAGCCAGCTGCCATCAAGGCCGACGCGCGCGATGCCCACGGCAGCGTGCGCAAATACGGCGCTGTAGAGCTGCTCCTTCGCTGCCAGCAGTTTGAGCGTCGACAGGCGGTCCGATATGTCGAAGAGTTCCGCGAGGCGAAAGGTTTCACCGTTCCCGGCAAAGTCCGTATAGGCGGCGATAACCTGCGCGGTGCTGCCGTCCGCCTTGCGAATCGAGTGGATGCCTGCGCCGTCACCGTCCCCCTCTTCGTTGGGCAGCAGGACTTCGTCCGCGCGCAGGCCGACCGCCTGGGTTTCTCCGAAGCCCGTGAGTTCGGCGAAGGCGAGGTCCGTCGCGGCGATGACGTTGTCCCGGATCATCATGAGTGCCCCGGTGCGCTGGGACGCGGCGCGGAGTATTTCGCTCACCGTGCTGGCGCCGAACAGCTCCATGTCGCCGGGGTTGGTCATAAAGGGGCCTCTTGAATCCGTCAGGGACGGGAAATGCGGTGGCATATTATGCCCGATCTATTCCCCGTCGGGTGCCCCACGCTCGTACACCAGTTCCCCATTCATCATGGTCATGGTCACCCGGGCGGTGTGTATGGCGTAGGGCTCCAGCTCGAAGAGATTGTGGCTGAGCACCACCAGGTCCGCCTGCTTGCCCGGTTCGATGGAGCCAAGCTGCTTCTCCAGTCCCAGCTGGTAGGCGCCGTCGATGGTGTAGCCGCGCAGGGCCCGTTCCAGGGTGATGCGCTCCTCCACCGGCGGCTGCGGAGCGTAGTCGGCATCGCCGGGGGGCTGGCGAGTCATGCCCATCTCGATGTTGAACAGGGGGTCGAGGCCATCCAGGCCCATCCAGCTGGCGGGGAAATCGCTCCCCAGGGTCACGCGGGCGCCTCCGTC
>CAXBBA010000237.1:0-4509 GCA_963973805.1 uncultured Halieaceae bacterium
GCCGCGTTCTTTGCATCCGTTGCCAATCAGCGGGACCTGCAGGTGCTGCTCACGGCACAGACCGTCGAACTCTATTACGCCTATCGCACCACCGAACTGCGTATCGCCATCGCGCAGAAGAATGCGACGTTGCAGAAACGCAGTTTCGAGATCACGCGCCAGCTTTTCGACAGCGGCCAGGAATCGGAGCTGGATCTGCAGCAGGCGCGGACCCAGTACCTTGCAACCCTTGCCACGATCCCGGGACTCGAGCAGAGCCTCGTGCAGATCCGCAATGGCCTGGCGCAGCTTCTGGGGCGTCCGCCGGGGCCGCTCCCCGAGTTGGCGAGCACGGTGCAGAGCCTGCCGGAGGTGCCGCCGCTGGCGCTGCAGGGGGTTCCGGCCCAGCTGCTCCTGCGTCGCCCCGATGTGCGCGCCAGCGCCTGGCAGGCCGGGGCGCAATCGGCGCAGATCGGCATTTCCCAGGCAGACCTGTATCCCGCGCTGTCGCTGTTCGGATCCTTCGGCTGGTCCGGCGACAGTCTGGGCATTACCCGCGATGGCACGAGTTTCGCGGCCGGGCCCGCGATCCGCTGGAATATTTTCGACTACGGTCGTATCCGCGCCAACGTTCGCGTGCAGGATGCGCGCCTGCAACAGGCCCTGGCGGGCTACGACGCGGTGGTGCTCGCCGCGGCGCGGGAAGTGGATGACGCGGCGATCGCCGTGCTCAAGACGGCGGAGGCCCGATCCGTGTTTCGCGAGTCCCGGGCGGCGGCGGAGCGCGCCCTGGAGCTGGCCAACGGGCGCTACCGTGAGGGCTATGCGGATTTCCAGCGGGTGCTCGACGCCCAGCGTTCCCTGGCGGCCCAGGCCGAGAAAGAGCTGATCAACGACGGGGGGCATATCGCTGCGGTGATCGACCTCTACAAGGCCCTCGGGGGCGGCTGGCGCAGCCAGTCCATCGAGGAGATGATTCCCGAGCCCGTGCGCAGCACCATGCAGCAACGCAGCAACTGGGGTGCATTGCTCCAGGATGCGATACCCGATGATCCGGGACGGGCAACTTCAGGAGGTGGTAAGTGACCGAGGTAGATGAAGCGGCAGCGCCGGAGGCCGGTGGCAAACTCAACCGGGCGGTGCTGGTGGTTGCGGGGCTGATCCTGGCGTCCCTGCTCTGGTATCTGGCGTCCGATCGCTACGCGCCCTATACCAGCCAGGCCCGGGTGCAGGGCTATGTGATTGGCGTGGCACCCGAGGTGGCGGGGAATGTCACCCAGGTCTGGGTGAAGAACAATCAGGAGGTGGAAGAGGGCCAGCGGCTGTTTGCCGTGGATCCCTCCCAGTACCGCATTGCGCTGGAGCGCGCCGAGTCGGATCTCGCCAATGCCCGCAGCCAGGTAGATGCGGGGAATGCGGTGGTGGAGTCGGCGCGGGCGAACCTCGAAGCGGCGAAGGCCAATGAGCTGCGCGCCAGCCAGGATTTCTCGCGCCTGAAACGGCTGCGAGAGACGGATTCGGGGACCATTTCCCTGCGGCGCCTGGAGTCATCCCAGGCCTCCCTGGACCAGGCCCGGGCCAAGGTGTTGGCCGCTGCCTCGGATATCGAGCGGGCCATCGAACAGAAGGGCGGCGACGATGATGGGACCAACGCGATCCTTCGGTCGGCGCAGGCGGCGGTGGAGAAGGCCCGCCTCGACCTGGAGAACACGGTGGTGCTGGCACCGGCCCGGGGGATGATCACGGATCTGCGTGCGGACGTGGGGCTGTACGCCAGTACGGGGAAACCCGTGATGACTCTGATAGCGATCCACGATCTCTGGGTGAGCGCCGAATTCACCGAGAACAACCTCGGCCGCATGGTCGCGGGCGACGAAGCAGAGATTACCTTTGATGCGCTGCCCGGCCGGGTATACCCGGCGACCGTGCGCAGCGTCGGCCTGGGTGTCAGTGCGGGTCAGGCGCCCGCCCCGGGAACGCTGCCATCGGTGAGCAATAACCGGGATTGGCTGCGCCAGGCGCAGCGTTTTCCTGTGGAGATCGGATTCTCGAAGGTAGGCAGCGAGGTCCAGCAGCAGCTGCGCATCGGTGGCCAGGCATCGGTAACGGTGTACAGCGAGGATGCGGCGATCACCCGGCTGCTGGGGCGTGGGTACATCCGGCTCGCGAGCTGGCTGTCCTACGCCTACTGAGGGGCGCCTGATGGTCGCCGAGCACCGCGCCCTTCGCCTCGCTCTCGCGGCAGCGATTGCGTTGGCGGCGGCCTATGGAATCGGAATTCCCCTGCCATTCATGGCTCCGGTGTTTGTGGTCATCCTGTCTTCGATGCCGGGACCACCCATGGGGCCGAAGGCCCTCGTCGCTCTGGTACTGGTGCTGTTCGTCGCCCTCGGCGTAGGCCTGCTGCTGATTCCCATGCTGACCTACTATCCCGTCACGGCGATCCTGATGGTGGCCCTGGGACTGTTCTTTGCCATGTACATCACTCTGATCCTGGGCAAGCGGGTCCTTGGGATGTTCCTCACCATCTGATTCACCCTGATTTCCGTCGCCGGGTCCGTGGACTACCTGCTGGCGACGACGGTGATTCGCTCCCTGGCCCTGGCCATGGTGCTCGCGGTGCTCAGCCAGTGGCTGGTCTATCCGTTCTTCCCCGAGGGGCCCGGGGGTGCAAGTGCTCCCGCGCCCTCGCCGGGGCCGGAGCCTTCGGCCTGGCTGGCGCTGCGCGCGACGCTGATCGTGCTGCCTATCTGTTGGCCCTGACCAACCCCTCCCAGTACCTCATGACCATCATGAAGAGCGTGTCCCTGGGGCAGCAGACCACCATGGTGGACGCGCGCCACGCGGGGCGCGAGCTGATCGGGTCCACCTTTGCGGGGGGCATCATGGCGGTGCTCTTCTGGGCCCTGCTGTCCATGCACCCCACGTTGTGGATGTTCTTTCTCTGGATGCTGGCCTTCGGTCTCTATGCCGGTGCCCGTCTGTTCGGCGCGAGACCGGGAAGCTTCCCTCCGTCCTTCTGGGTGAACGCCCTGGTTACCATGCTGATTCTCCTCGGACCTGCGGTGGAGGACAGCGCCAACGGCAAGGATGCGGCCGCCGCTTTCTTCATGCGTTTCACCACCTTCGTTGCGGTGACTTTCTACGCCTGGGCCGCGCTGTATCTCCTGGAGTACTGGCGCCCTCGCCAGGGGTCGCGCGATGGGGGGGTAGAATCACCGGGAGATCCTGTTCCCGGCGGGCTGTGAGCCCGGATTTTTCGCCAACCAGCAAACAAAAAAGGAATAACAATGACCGCTCCTCTATCTCTTTCGACTCGCATACTGCTCGCCCTCGCGGGGTTCTTCGGGCTCTTCTACCTCGCCATGGGGGTGCTCTGGCTGGTCGCGCCCGTGGTGGCGGCGGGGGCACTCGGCGCATCGCTGCTCCAGGGCACGGGTTTTGTCACGCAGCTGGGGGACAGCGCATCATTCTTTTTCTGCTCCGGTCTGTTCATGCTCCTCGGAGTGCTGCGGCGCAACGCGAGTCTTCTGTTTGCAGGGGGGCTTCTGATCGGCCTGGTGGCTCCTGTCCGGCTCCTGGCCTGGCAGGTCTACGAGGCTCCCCTGACCCTGGAGCCCATCGTTGCCGAGGTCGTGACATTCCTGGTGTTGATTGCCGCCGCCCGGGCGGTGCGCAGCAACCAGGTTCAGGGTGTCAGGACCTGATCGCCTCGAGTGAACTATCTGGCCCACGCGCTGCTGGCAGAGCCCCATCGTTACAGTCTCATCGGCAATATCGCCGGGGATCTGGTCAAGGGGCCCCTGGAATCCCGGAGCCTGCATCCCCTGGTTATCGACGGCATCCGGCGGCATCGCCGGGTGGACGCGCTGACGGATACGCACCCGCGGCACCAGCAGCTACGGGCTCTCTTCCCCGGCTCCCATCGTCGCGTCGGGGGAATAGTGCTCGATGTCCTGTTCGACTATTTCCTGTATCGAAACTGGGCCCGGTTCAGCAGCTGGCCCGAGGGCCTGTTCCGGGAGGGCGTCTATGCAGTGCTGCGCGAAGATCCGGCGCCGATGCCCGAGGAGCTCGCAACGGTGGCCCCACACTGGGTCGCCGGGGACTGGCTGCGAGTCTACGAAACCCTCGATGGGGTGCAGTCGGTGCTGCAGCGCATGGAAAGGCGGAGCAAGAGAGTCCTGCCATTGCGCGAGGCCTTCGTGGCGGTACTGGATTGCCGCGAGCTCCTGGAAGCGGGTTTTATCGAAATTTTTAGCGACGTGCAGAGTGCCCTGGACGGCTTGCGTCCCGCCGCCTCTGCCGGTTTGAGGGAATGAACAGACCATGATTCTGAGTGCCGAGCTGAGTCTCTATCCGCTTCGGGAGGACTACATACCCGTGATCCAGGCATTTATCGATGAGCTGGGGGAGCACCCCGATCTCACCGTCGTCACGAATGCCATGAGCACGCAGCTCAGGGGGGAGCACGCGGTGGTGATGGAGGCGGTGAGTGACACGCTGCGCCACAGCGCCGAACGTTTCGGA
>CAXBBA010000238.1:0-4500 GCA_963973805.1 uncultured Halieaceae bacterium
GACGGGACAGGTCTTCCTGACCCAGCATCAGGCATGTGAGGCCCTCAGGCCTCGCTGAGCTTTACTGCTGGGGCCGCCCCAGGGCCGCCTGCCAGAGCTTGAGGAAGCTGCGTTCCAGGGCATTTTCGGTGGCAATGCCGAGTTTTTGCTGCCAGTTCTTGCGCGGCACGTAGCGCAGTTCGTACACCCCGTGCGATTCGAGACGATCCTGAATATAGTCGTCGGAGGTCTCGAGCTCATCCACAAGCTTCACGTCCAGAGCGCGTTGGCCGTACCAGACTTCGCCCGTTGCGACGGTGTCGATATCCACGCATTCCCGGTTCTCCTTGACGAAGGACTTGAACAGCTCGTGAGTGTCTTCCAGTTCCTCGCGAAACTTCTCCCGTCCCTTGTCCGAGTTCTCTCCGAAGACCGTGACCGTGCGCTTGTATTCACCCGCGGTAAAGAGCTCAAAGTCGATATCGTGCTTCTTCAGAAGACGGTGGAAATTCGGCAGCTGCGCCAGCACTCCGATGGACCCGATAACCGCGAACGGCGCCGCCACGATGCGGTCCGCGACACAGGCCATCATGTAGCCACCACTGGCGGCCACCTTGTCGACGGCCACGGTCAACGTGACACCGCGCTTGCGCAGGCGCTGGAGCTGGCTTGCCGCGAGTCCGTAGCCGTGCACCAGGCCGCCGGGGCTCTCCAGGCGCATGAGTACTTCATCCCCATCGCGAACCTCGCGGATCAACGCAGAAATTTCTTCGCGCAGGTTGGTGACGGCGGAGGCACGCAGGTCGCCGTGAAAATCCAGAACGTACAGGCGAGGCTGCAGGTCCTGGCCCTCGCCGTCCCTGGCCTGGGACTTTGCCGCCTTCGCCTTCTCCCGGGCTTCGCGCTTTTCCCGTTTCTTCTCCTGCTTGCGGTGTTCCTTGCGCTGGGCCGGATCCAGCGTTGCCTCGAGAATGGAATTTCGCAGGTCGCGATAGCGGTCGTTCAGCTTGTGCAGCTCCAGCCGCCCTCCGGGCTCGTTGCGCTGCCGTTGCCCCGCCGCGGCGATGAGGATGACGATGGCGCCGACAGCCAGTACGACGGTGACGGCCTGGGCAAGAAACAGCCCGTACTCTGACAGAAATTCCATGGTGATCTCCGGGATCAGGTGCCGCTCACACGTCGGCAGTGGTGCTGAATGAGTTGCCCCGCGATGGATGCGGGCGGTGGAATCGGCGGTAGTGCCGAGGGATGGAACCAGTCTGCTTCGGCAATTTCCCCGGGTTCGGGAACGATATCTCCCCCTGCATATTCAGCGAAGAATCCGAGCATGAGCTGGTTGGGGAAGGGCCAGGCCTGGCTGCCGAAGTAGGTCAGCTCACCCACCTCCAGACGGACCTCCTCCCGCACCTCGCGGCGCAGCGTTTCTTCAACACTTTCGCCCGGTTCAATGAACCCGGCGAGGGTGCTGAACATCGGGCGGGGAAAACGCGCATTGCGCGCCAGCAGCATCTCCTCGCCCCGGGTGATCAAGACGATGACGCAGGGTGCGATACGGGGATACAGCGTTGTCTCGCATGGGGCGCAACCCATCGCCCGCCCCCGGTCCCTCAGGGACATGGGGCCGCCACAGCGACCACAGAAGCGATGGTCTCGCTCCCAGTCCAGAAGCTGTGCCGCACGGCCGGCGAGGGAAAACAGCCCGTCGTCGACGCGCCCCACCAGCTGGTACAGGCTGCCGACCTGAAAACGCATCGCGTCCACTTCCACGATGTCGTCGATCTCCACCGCGAAGCAGGCATCACCGTGCCAGTAGCCGACGAACTGCTCCCGCTGAATGGCCCAGCCGTTCTCAGCCAGGTCCCGGTCGCTGAGGATGCAGGGCTGGCGCGAGCGCATATCCATCACCAGCTTCCCGTTCTGAAACACACAATGGAGCGCCCCTTCCCGGGACTCCGGCGGTGTCTGCTCTAGATCCAGCATAAGCTTCCCTTGTTGCTGTGGTCACCGCTGGCTGATAGCAAGGCAAAAGCGCGGCGGTCGGGGAGCGTATCCTATGCACGCCCGCCCCGGTGGGCAAGGCCCGGCGTAAGGCGGCCCTGCCAAGCGGGTGGGGGAAACCGTGAGAATGTTCACGGGAACCGCCTTACCTCAAACACGGTGATGACGTACACTTGGCGCCTCTTCAGCGGGAGACTTAAACATGAGCGAAACCACTGCCCAGGCGCTGTGGCACAACTTTCTGGGCCCATCGCCGGACTGGTACAAGAAAGCGATTGTCGCTTTTCTGGCGATCAACCCCATACTGCTCTTCACGGTGGGGCCCTTCATCACGGGCTGGGTGCTCATCGGTGAATTTATCTTTACGCTGGCTCTGGCGTTGCGCTGCTATCCCCTGCAACCCGGTGGATTGCTCGCGATCGAAGCTGTGGTCCTGGGCATGACCAGTCCCCACACGGTGTTTCATGAAACCGAAGCGAACTTCGAGGTGATCCTGCTCCTCATGTTCATGGTCGCGGGCATCTACTTCATGAAGGAGCTGCTACTCTTCGTGTTCACCAAGATTCTCCTGCGTATTCGCTCCAAGATCATGCTGTCGCTGCTTTTCAGTCTGGTCGCTGCGGTGCTGTCGGCCTTTCTGGATGCGTTGACGGTCACCGCCGTACTCATCAGTGTCGGTGTAGGTTTCTATTCGGTGTATCACAAGGTCGCTTCCGGCAAGGGTGCGCACCAGGATGATCACGATCACGCCGACGACAAGACGATCGAGGAAATCCACCGCGAGGATCTGGAGCAGTTCCGGGCGTTCCTGCGCTCCCTGCTCATGCACGGAGCCGTCGGTACCGCCCTCGGAGGCGTTTGTACCCTGGTGGGCGAACCCCAGAACCTGCTGATCGCATCCGTAGCGGACTGGGACTTCATTCGCTTTGTCACCATCATGGCGCCGGTCACCATGCCGGTGCTCGTCGGTGGTCTCCTCACCTGCGTGCTCCTCGAGGTGTCCGGGAAGTTCGGTTACGGCGCCCAGCTCCCCGCGAATGTTCGCAGCGTGCTGGAAGAGTTCCAGGCCCACGCTGACTCGCAGATGAACACTCGCATCGTCGCCCGCCTGACGGTGCAGGCGTTGGTGGCCCTTATCCTCGTTGTGGGACTGGCCATGCACTGGGCCGCCGTCGGCCTCATCGGCCTGATGGTGATCGTGCTGCTTACGGCCTTCAATGGCATTGTCGAGGAGCACCAGCTGGGCCATGCGTTTGAGGAAGCCCTGCCCTTCACCGCATTGCTCGTCGTGTTCTTCGCGATCGTCGCGGTCATCCACGACCAGCACCTGTTCACTCCCGTGATCGAATCGGTACTGGCCATGAGCGCTGAGATCAGACCCGCGATGTTCTTTGTGGCCAACGGGGTGCTGTCGATGATCAGTGACAATGTGTTCGTGGCGACGGTGTACATCAATGAGGTCAAGGCGGCGTTGGATGCGGGCACGATTACCCGTCAGGAATTTGATCAGCTGGCGGTTGCGATTAACACTGGAACCAACCTCCCCAGCGTGGCCACCCCCAACGGTCAGGCGGCGTTCCTGTTCCTCCTCACCTCAGCGCTGGCCCCTCTCATTCGCCTGTCCTACGGCCGCATGGTGATCATGGCGCTGCCCTACACCCTGGTCCTTGGCGGCGTGGGGCTGGTCAGCGTCATACTCTTTATCTGAATCTGAGATTCTGGTGCGCAGCTGCGGCTGCGCTTTCCTGCCTGCGGTCTGTCAGCTTTCGCTGGCAGCCGCCTGGCGCCAGATCGGTTCCGCTCCACCTTTCGCTATGGCATCCAGCTGGGCTTCGTGGGCCGCCAATTCCTCGGGGCTGGGTTCAATAACGGGGAGGCGTGGACGCGTCGCGGAAAGGCGACGCAGGGTGTTCGGGGATTTCTTGCCCATGCTGCTGTCGTCATCGCTGAGCGCGAGCGCCGTCTGTCCCCCGGTCATGGCCAGGTACACATCCGCAAGGATTTCCGCGTCCAGCAGTGCGCCGTGGAGATCGCGGCTTGAGTTGTCCACCGCGTAGCGCTGGCACAGTGCGTCAAGGCTGTTGCGCTGCCCCGGATGACGCGATCGGGCAAAGACCAGGGTATCGATGATTTCGCAGCGGGATGCCAGGGGGGGCGTATCCGGGTTCAGGCGCTGTAGCTCACTGTCCAGAAAGCCCAGGTCGAAGGGCGCGTTGTGAATGATCAGCTCGGCCCCCTCCACAAACTCCTCGAACTCCCGGGCAATCTGGGCGAAAACCGGTTTGTCGGCCAGGAAGGTGTTTGTAATGCCGTGGACCTCGAGGGCGCCGGCATCGATGTCGCGCTGGGGGTTGATGTAGTGGTGAAAATGGCGCCCGGTGAGCCGGCGGTTTTGCAACTCTACGCAGCCGATTTCAATGATCCGGTGGCCCTGGCTGACTTCCAGGCCTGTGGTTTCCGTATCCAGTACGATCTGACGCATGGGGCTTCCTCAGGAGAGCATTTCATCAATGGCACGATTGG
>CAXBBA010000239.1:0-4492 GCA_963973805.1 uncultured Halieaceae bacterium
CGAGCCATTCCTCGTCACCGCCAGTCCATCGGCGTGGTGTTCCAGAATCACAAGCTGCTCATGGACCGCCCGGTGTATGACAACGTTGCCCTGCCCTTGCAGATCGCCGGCTTCGAACACCGTGATATCGATCGGCGCGTGAGCGCGGCCCTGGACAAGGTGGGGCTGCTGCACCGGGAGCAGGCCATGCCCATGAGCCTGTCCGGCGGCGAACAGCAGCGCGTCGGTATCGCCCGCGCCGTGGTCCGCAAGCCTTCGATTCTGCTCGCGGATGAGCCCACGGGGAACCTTGACCCCGAGCTGTCCGCCGAAATCATGCGCCTGTTCGTCGATTTCAGCCGCGTCGGTGTGACGGTGCTGATCGCGAGCCACGACCTGTCGCTGATCTCGCGCCTGCGCCACCGCATTCTCACCCTCAAGGAAGGGCGCCTCGCCGCGCCGGGAACCCAGCGTGGCACCCCGGCCTAAGCGCGGCAGCCAGGGGGCGAGGCCCCGGCGCGACAGCCTGCTGGCTCGCTGGCGAAGCTGGCAGCATCACCACGGCCAGTCGGCGGCGGAAAGCCTGGCGAAGGTGCTGGGACAGCCCCTGGGCAGCATGCTGACCTGGCTGGTCATGGGTATCGCCCTCGCCCTCCCCGCCGGCCTGTGGCTGATGCTCGATAACTTCGCAGCCGTAAGCCGCAACCTGGACAGCCCGGCACAGCTGACCGTATTCCTGGAGCAATCCGTTGACGGCGACGCGGGCATGGCGCTGTCGCGGCGCGTGGGCGGGCGTGAGGACGTGTTTTCTTCTCTCTTCCTGGATCGGGACCGCGCCCTGGCGTCCTTCGTCGCCGATGCAGCGATGGCGGACCTCGCGGCGGGCCTGGAGGAGAACCCCCTGCCCCACCAGCTGATCATCACCCCCCAACGCGAAGATCCCGAGACGGTGGAGCACCTGAGCCGGCAGCTGCAGGCGTTGCCGGAAGTGGCCAGCGTGCTGGTGGATACGGCCTGGCTGCAGCGCCTGGAGCGCATGATGCAGCTGGCGCGGCGAGCGGTGCAGATTCTCGGTGCCCTGTTGCTCCTGGCGGTGGTGCTGGTGCTGGGGAATACGATCCGCCTGGCGATCGAGGGGCGCCGGGATGAAATTGTCATCATCAAGCTGGTGGGGGGTACGGATGCCTTTGTGCGCCGGCCGCTGCTGTACACCGGGCTGTGGTTTGGCCTGGGTGGGGGTATTGTCGCCGCGCTGCTGGTGGCGGTGGGCACGCTGCTGCTGGCGCCCCTGGTGCGGGACCTCGCCGAGACCTACGGCAGTAGCTTCACCCTGCAGGGGCTGGGCCTGATCGACAGCCTGCAGCTGGTGCTGCTGGGGGCTCTGCTGGGGCTGGCGGGTGCCTGGCTTGCCGTCGCGCGGCATCTGCGGGCAATACAGCCCCGGTGATATAACAAATTGTTATAACCATTGGAAAAATGGAACTTTTCCCGGTTTAGCACTCTAAGTAACAGAGTGCTAGAATTCGTCCCCCTTGGAGACTTTTGTGACCCAGATTATGACTGCTGTAGCTGCTGATAATGCCAGCCCGATGACCGCCGACGCGATCGGTGGAACGGCTGCTGCGCCGCAGAACGCCCGGGCGCACCGGGGAGGCCAGCTGATGGCGGTGGACCAGATGGTCCCCGGCGCCAACCTGGCCGCCTACGTGCAGGCGGTAAGCGCCATCCCCGTGCTCAGTGTCGAACGCGAGCAAAGCCTGGCGGAGCGACTCTACTACAAGGACGACGTCCAGGCCGCCCGCGAGCTGGTTATGTCCCACCTGCGCTTTGTGGTGCATATTGCCCGTAGTTACAGCGGCTATGGTCTGGCCGAAGCGGATTTGATTCAGGAAGGCAACGTCGGTCTGATGAAGGCCGTCAAGCGCTTCGATCCCAACAAGGGAGTGCGCCTGGTCTCCTTTGCTGTGCACTGGATCAAGGCCGAAATCCACGAGTACATCCTGCGCAACTGGCGCATCGTCAAGGTGGCCACCACCAAGGCGCAGCGCAAACTGTTCTTCAACCTGCGCAGTGCGAAGAAAAGCCTGGCCTGGCTCAGTGCCGACGAGGCCCAGGCGGTCGCCGATGATCTGGGTGTGGACGTCAAGGAAGTGCAGCGCATGGAAGGACGCCTGTCCAGCCGTGACGTGGCCTTCGACGCGCCAACGGACAGCGACGAAGACGATGCCTGGCAGGCGCCCCAGCACTTTCTGGAGGGCAGCTCCCAGGATCCCGCCGCTGCGGTGGAGGACAACGAGTGGCAGACGGACAGCCAGGCCCGGCTGCACGCCGCCATTGCGGACCTGGACGAGCGCAGCCGCGACATCCTCGCCCGTCGCTGGCTCACCGATGACAAGGCCACGCTGCACGAACTGGCCGCGGAATATGGTGTGTCCGCCGAGCGTATTCGCCAGCTCGAGCAGGCGGCGATGAAGAAAATCCGCGGCGTTCTCGTCGTCTGACCCCCATACGGCGCGCCTTTAGCGCGCCCCTGGCTATTCCGGTGCTCGCGATTCGGCGGTGACTGGGATAGCCTTCTGCTTTGATTCAGTTCGGCGGAATTGCTACGCATGTCAGCACAGCTAAGCTTCGTTCTGGGTGCCCTCGGCGCCCTGGTATCCGTGGTCCTCGGTGCATTTGGCGCCCACGCCCTGAATGACCGCCTGGATGACTACAGTCTGGGTGTCTTCGACACGGCGGTGCAGTACCAGTTCTATCACTCCCTTGCCCTGCTGATTGTTGCGCTGGTGATGCTTCAGATGCCGGCCTCGACCCTGCTGCGCTCAAGCAGCGTGCTCTTCGTGCTGGGTATCGTGGTGTTCTCCGGCAGCCTTTATGTCCTGAGCCTGACGGGCATTCGCTGGCTGGGTGCGGTGACGCCCCTGGGCGGTCTGGCGTTTATTGCCGGTTGGGCTTGCCTGGCTGCAGCAGGTTGGAAGTTGCTTGGATCGTGAGCACAACAGAGGCGAAACACCGGCGAATTCGAAGCTTCGTGCTGCGTGCGGGGCGCATGACCGAGGCCCAGCAGCGGGGTTTTGATGAAGGCTGGGCTCGCTGGGGCGTGGATTACGTCCCGGAGCTGCTGGACTTCGATGCGCTCTTCGGCGCGCCGGGAGAGCGGGTGCTGGAGATCGGCTTTGGCATGGGCCAGTCCCTCCTCGATATGGCGGAGGCGAACGCGGATCGGCAGTACATCGGCATCGAAGTTCATCGACCCGGTGTGGGCAAGCTCCTGGCGGGTATTGAAGAGCGAGGCCTTGGCAACATCCGCGTGCTGTGCCACGACGCCGTGGAGGTGCTCGAAAACTGCGTCGCACCCCACAGCCTGCAGCGCATGCAGATATTCTTTCCCGATCCCTGGCACAAGAAGCGCCACCACAAGCGGCGCCTGATTCAGGCACCCTTTGTGGAGCTGCTTACCTCACGTCTTGCGCCGGGTGGCCTGTTGCACCTGGCCACGGACTGGGAGCCCTACGCCGAGCAAATGCTCGAGGTGCTCAACGACTGTGATGCGCTTGAAAACTGCGCGGCTGACGGGTTGTTCGTGCCCCGTCCCGCCGAGCGCCCCCTCACCAAGTTTGAAAAGCGTGGCCAGCGTCTGGGCCACGGCGTGTGGGACCTGCTTTACCGCCGCAGGTAGCGGGTCCCGCAAGGGGCGCATCATGCCGTGAGCGTGCGACGGGCCATCTGCTGCATGGCTTCGATGTAGCGGGCCTGGGTCCAGCCGCAGCGCAGGCGCAGCACTTCCCAGCTCTCCACCGACAGCTGACTCCAGAGCAGGTCCGCTGCCTCGTCTTCGGAAAGGTCGCCGGTGAGACGTCCATCCCTTGCCAGCGCTGCCACGGCGGCCCTGCATCCGTGGCGCACGGCGTCCATGCGATCGGCCCAGGCGGCTTGTGCGGCCTCGTCTTTGGCCTGCAGGTCGATGAGGGCCCTCGCGACCCCGTGTATTTCGGGGATGTAGTTGCCCCAGGCCTCGATAAACGCGTCCAGGCGTTCCAGCCCGTCGTCCGCGGCGCGGCTTGCCGCCAGGCGGGCGTCCACGTCCTTCACTTCATCGATATAGCGCGTAGTGGCGATCAGCAGCTCCGCCCTTGAGGGGAAGTGCAGGTAGACCGCCTGGCGACTGATCCCGGTGCGGCGGGCGATGTCGCTCATGCGTACCGCTGCGGGCCCCGCCTCCATCAGTAGTTCCCAGGCGCTGGCGAGGATGCGTTCGCGGGTTTCACTATTTTCTCTTGACATGGAGTAAAGCTACCACTACTTTACGTCTTGTCAACTTGACATGGTGTCAAGTCAGCAAATTCTGGAGGCGACGATGAAAGTGATAGTTTTTGGAGCTACGGGGAGTGTCGGGGCGTTGGCGGTGGAGCGTCTGTTGGCACAGGGGCATGGGGTTACGGCGTTTGCCCGGCGTGTTGAGACACTGGAAAACAGCCACCCTCGGCTGAGAACGGTGGCGGGGGATGCGG
Source organism: uncultured Halieaceae bacterium (assembly GCA_963973805.1). Classification (GTDB taxonomy): domain Bacteria; phylum Pseudomonadota; class Gammaproteobacteria; order Pseudomonadales; family Halieaceae; genus Congregibacter. Next base: position 4,491 of record CAXBBA010000239.1, read on the forward strand.
AG
>CAXBBA010000240.1:0-4482 GCA_963973805.1 uncultured Halieaceae bacterium
AACTGCTCCAGGCCATACCTAACGTCGAAGAGTTTCTTCGCTACTGCGAAGTCCGGGATTACCCGAACCGCTCCACCATCCTTCGCGAAGGCGAGGCCAGCGACAAGCTGTATCTGATCCTGGATGGTTCCGTGTCCGTGATGGTAGAGGACGATCATGACGAGGGGCACAAGATGGTGGTGAGCTACCTCAACCTCGGCGACTTCTTTGGCGAGATGGGACTGTTCGCGGACGAGGAAGAGGCCCGTAGCGCAGAGGTCACGACCCGGGAAGCAAGCAAGGTCGCCATCATTTCCTACGAGCGCTTTATCAAGATCAAGGCGCAGTTCCCGGACATCCTGTTCGCCATTGCTGCCCAGATGGCAACGCGCCTGCGCAAGACCACCTTCAAGTTGAAGAACCTCGCGTTTGTCGATGTATCGGGCCGCATCGCCCACACGCTGATGGACCTGTCCAAACAGCCCGATGCCATGACGCACCCCGAAGGCATGCAGATCAAGATCACGCGTCAGGAGCTGGGCAAGATCGCCGGTTGCTCTCGCGAGATGGCCGGGCGCGTACTCAAGGCCCTGGAACAGGACGGCCTCGTTTCCGTCGCGGGCAAGACCATCGTGGTGTTCGACGCCCGCTGATCCGGCGCCTCAGGCAAACAGCTCGCGCAGGGCCGCGCCGGGATCCCCGGCGCGCATGAATGCCTCTCCCACCAGAAACGCATGGACCCCGGCGCCACGCATCAGCGCCACGTCGTCGCGGGAGTGAATCGCACTTTCTGTAATTACCAGGCGATCGTCACCGATGCGATCCAGCAGGGACAGGGTGGTATCCAGGCTGGTGCTGAAATCCCGCAGGTTGCGGTTGTTGATCCCGACAAGGGGCGTTGCCAGCTCCAGCGCCTGCTCCAGTTCATCGGCGTCGTGCACTTCGACCAGCACATCCAGGCCGTAATGCGCCGCCGCCGCGGCCAGCTCATGTAGCTGCGCGTTCTCCAACGCGGCCACGATCAGCAAGATCGCGTCGGCGCCGATGCTCCGCGCCTCGGCCACCTGATAGGCATCGACGGTGAAATCCTTGCGCAGCACGGGCAGGCTGCAGTTCGCCCGGGCGTCTTCGAGGTAAGCTTCGCCGCCCTGGAAAAAGTCCCGGTCCGTAAGCACCGAGAGGCAGGTGGCACCGCCCTCCTCGTATTGACGGGCGATCTGCGCGGGGTGAAAGTCCTCGCGAATCACCCCCTTGCTGGGGGACGCCTTCTTGACCTCGGCGATGACCGCCGCCTCGCCCCTCGCGCTTCGCGCAAGCATCGCATCGGCGAAACCCCGGGGGGCGCTCTGCGTCGCTATGCGCGCCTCGAGATCCGCAACGCTCACACGGGTCTGGCGTTCGGCAACCTCCTCGACCTTTCGCGCGCAGATTTTACGCAGTACATCGGGCACACCGGCGCTCATACGCCTGTCTCCTGGCGCATGAGCTGGGTCAGGTCCACGAAGGCCTTGAGGCGCTCCCCCGCCTGCCCCGTGGACAGCAGGTCCTCCGCCTCGGCAATGCCGTCGGCCAGGGACCCCGCGAGACCCGCGACGTAGATCGTGGCTCCCGCATTGAGGGCGATAATCTGCCGCGCCCGGTCCGCGTCGCCGGCGTCACTGCTGCGACCGCTCAGGGCGGCGCGGATCAGGGACGCGGAGGCCTCGGCCGAGTCCACGCACAGGCCGTCCAGGGAGTCCGATGCCATGGCAAAGGTCTCGGGACGGATTTCGCTGACGCGCACTTCGCCATCGCGCAGCTCCGCGACCGTCGTCGGCGCCGCGGTGGAGATCTCATCGAGGCCGTCGCGGGAATGCACCACCATCGCGTGCTCGCTGCCCAGAGCCTTGAGGACGTGGGCCAGGGGCTCGCAGAGGTCTTCACGGAACACGCCGAGAAGCTGGCGCTTTACTCCCGCGGGATTTGTCAGGGGCCCCAGCAGATTGAACAGGGTCCGAAGGCCGAGCTCTCGGCGCGGCCCGATGGCATAGCGCATGGCACTGTGGTGCGCGGGCGCGAACATGAAGCCCAGGCCCACCTCGTCGATGGAGCGCGCCACCTGCTCCGGAGACAGGTCCAGGGGCACCCCCAGAGCCTCGAGCACATCGGAGCTGCCACTGGTGCTGGAAACCGACCGGTTACCGTGTTTCGCCACCCGGGCGCCGGCCGCGGCCACCACAAAGCAGGCGGCGGTGGACACGTTGAACAGGTTGGCCCCGTCCCCACCGGTCCCCACCAGATCCACCAGATAGTCGCCACCCACCGCCACGGGCGTGGCCATGGCACGCATGACCTCTGCCGCTCCGGCGATTTCGTCGATGGTTTCTCCCTTTATGCGCAGCGCCACGAGCAGACCACCGATCTGCGCATCCGTCGCGTCGCCAGACATGATCTGGCGCATCACCACGGCCATGTCATCCCGGGCCAGGGATTGGCCTTCGACCACATGGGCCAGTGCCTGCTGTATATCCATGGTGATCTCCTAGCTGCTGTGGGGGGGCTGGTCGAGGAAGTTCTTCAGCAGGGCATGACCATGCTCGCTGAGTACGGATTCGGGGTGAAACTGCACGCCCTCTGCACCGGTCTCGCGATGGCGCAGGCCCATGATCTCGTCGATGGCGCCGTCGCTGTCTTCGGTCCAGGCGGTGATCTCGAAACTGTCCGGCAAGGTGGCGCGATCCACCACCAGGGAGTGATACCGGGTCGCGACGAAGGGCGAAGGCAGGCCGGCGAAGACACCCTCGCCGCGGTGATGCATCGGCGATATCTTGCCGTGCATGACCTGGCGCGCACGCACCACCTGCCCGCCGAACACCTGGCCCAGGCTCTGGTGGCCCAGGCAGATGCCCAACAGCGGAAGGCGCCCCGCAAAGTGCTCGATGATGGCCATGGATGCCCCCGCCTCATTGGGCGTGCAGGGGCCGGGGGAGATCACGATGCGCTCCGGCTGCAGGGCCTTGACCCGCTCCACGTCGATTTCATCGTTGCGGTAGACCTGCACGTCGGCCCCCAGCTCCGCAAGGTACTGCACCACGTTGTAGGTGAAGGAGTCGTAGTTGTCGATCATCAGGAGCATGACGGGTCCTCCCCGGCGTTGACCATGGCGGCGGCGCGGAGTACGGCCCGGGCCTTGTTCAGGGTTTCCTGCCATTCGAGGCTCGGAACGGAGTCGGCGACGACGCCCGCGCCCACCTGGATGTGCAGCTCCCCGTCCTTGAGCACGGCGGTGCGGATGGCGATGGCCGTATCCATATCTCCGGCCCAGGACAGATAGCCCACGGCGCCTCCGTAGACGCCGCGCTTGGTCGGTTCGAGTTCGTCGATGATTTCCATGGCGCGGATCTTCGGCGCCCCGCTCAGGGTTCCCGCCGGCAAGGCAGCGCGCAGCGCATCCATTGCCGTGGCCCCGTCCTCGAGCTGCCCCTCGACGTTGGACACGATATGCATCACGTGGGAATAGCGCTCGATGACCATCTTTTCCGTGAGGGCGACGGTGCCCGTGCGTGCAATGCGGCCGACGTCGTTGCGCCCCAGGTCGATGAGCATCAGATGTTCGGCGACCTCCTTCGGGTCCCCCAGAAGCTCCTGCTCCAGGGCCCGATCCTCCGCCTCGGAAGCGCCGCGGTGCCGTGTGCCGGCAATGGGCCGCACCGTGACCTTGCCCGCTTCGGCGCGCACCAGAATTTCCGGCGACGACCCCACGACCTGAAAGTCCTCAAGATCGAGAAAGTACAGGTACGGCGAGGGGTTGAGGTTACGCAGGGCGCGGTAGAGGTTCAGCGGCGGCGCCTCGAAGGGAACGCTCATGCGCTGGGACGGCACCACCTGCATCACGTCACCGGCAAGCACATATTCCTTGACCCGCTCCACGGCGCTCTCGTACTCCTCGCGGGACAGGCTCGAGCGGGCCCGGGCCTCGAGGGCACTGCCATCGGCTCCCGCGAGGGAGACCCGGGGGAACGGCGCCAGGGGCTTGTCCAGGCCCGCGACAATTTCATCCAGGCGTGCCGAGGCAAGCTCGAAGGCACCCTCCTGGCCCGGATCGGCATTCACCACTACCCGGAGGGTTCCCGAGAGGTTGTCAAACACCAGCACCTCATCCGACAGCATGAGCAGAATATCCGGTGTCTGCAGTTCGTCCGGCGGGCAGCTGTCGGCCAGGCGCTCCTCGACAAAGCGCACGGTGTCGTAGGCGAAGTACCCCACCAGGCCGCCGTGGAACACGGGGAGTTCCCGCTGGGGCGGGCTGGAGAACCGCGCCTGATAAGCCTCCACAAAGGCCAGGGGGTCATCCACCTGCTCCTGGTCGACGCACGCACCATCGACCCAGGTCTCAACCCGCTTGCCGTAGACGCGCAGGATCTGGCGGCAGGGCAGACCGATGATGGAGTAGCGGCCCCACTTCTCCCCGTGCTCGACCGACTCGAGCAGGAAGCTCCCGGCCTCTCCCCCGAGGGTCGACCA
>CAXBBA010000241.1:0-4474 GCA_963973805.1 uncultured Halieaceae bacterium
ATACCCCATTTGTAGGCGTTCTGCTCAGCGGCGGAGCGAATACCCCATTTGTAAGCGTTCTGCTCAGCAGTGGAGCGGATGCCCCATTTATACGCTGACTGATCCGCTACGGCACGCCCAGCCCCGCGTTCGTTCTCGAATTCGGATGCCGCTACATACGTTTGACGTGTAGATTCAATTGGTTGTTGTAGCAACAGTGCCTCGGGTTGAGGCTGAGAACTCGCTGCCTGGTTCCATTTGTAACCTGAGGCCGGGCTCGTCCCATACAGCATTTCTTTCGCTAAAGAAGCCTTTATCTGGCTATCGGCAACTCCCTCAGCAAAGGCTGTTGGCGCGGAGATAGCCACAGCTACCAAAAGCGAACCTCTAGCGATTGATAAGAATAATTTCATGTCACCACGCCTGCCTTCGTAGTTCGTTTCACTCGTGGCCGAACCATTAGTTCGACCGCATCGGATTACTTTCCGACGCTTCCGATGCCTAAGGTAGGCGTGATGTACGTAAACAGGGAGGTGTGGGTATGCCCCGTTTGGGGCAGGGGTCGCCAGGCCTATTGCTCTGCAGCGGATCTCATGGCGTTTTGCTCCGATGCGAAAATTCGGAGCCAATCGATGGGGTAGGGACTCGGTCTGGCCTTCAACCTCTCCAGATGCTCCCGTGCTCCCCACCGAAGTAGGGGGATTGGGCCTTCTTCATCCGGAGCTTCGGAGACCATAGCGGTATCGCCAGGAAGGGACGGGGGGCTAGTCTCAGAAAATACTGCGGGCCCCTGAAAATGATCCTGGCCTGCAATGTCTGCGGCCAGATTGAGGTCGCTTTGCTCGCAGTTTGGGCTGCCGATGGTGATGGCGCGCAGCAGGCTCGCGCGTCCCTCTCCCTGAACGAATGGGGAGTAGGCTAGCCGGCCGTCTTCGCTGATGGCCGGTTCTGCACTGGTCCGCAGCATGCACTTCAGGTCATCGTTGCTGGAGTCCGGGTTCAATTGCAGCATCAATGCTGCCATTCCCGAGACGACGGCGGTCGCCTGCGAGGAGCCGGTCATGACGAACTCGCCGGTGCTGAGGAAATACTCGGGAAACTGAGTCGCAAGCGTGGAGCCCGGGCGGACGAAACCTGCCATATGTCCACCTGCCGCGACGAGGTCTGGTTTGATGTGCCCCATGGGGGTGGGGCCCCGGGAAGAGAAATCCGGGATGTAGTCGTCGTTTCTGTCGTTCTCGGTCCAGGAGTCCGTCAGTGCGCCAACAGTCATCAGGTAGGGCAGGTTGCCGGGGGAACCCACGGTCATGGGTTCGGGGCCTTCATTGCCCGCGGCGGCGGCGATGAAGATGCCTGCCTGCCAGGCGCGCATCAGCGCCTGATTTATCGGGTCATCCCAGTACGGCCATCGAGGCCTGGCCGCGAACGAGAGATTCAGCACTCTGATGTTGAAGCGCTTGTGATTGTCCACAACCCATTGAATGCCGCGGACGAGGTCGAGAAAGCCAGCTTCACCGCTTTCCCCGAAAGCCTTGACGACTACGATATTGGCGTCTGGTGCGATGCCGCGATAGCTGGGCTGCGTAGCGCCCGGGCGAGTTACCGGTCCGCTACGCGCCAAGACGCTGGTCATGTGGGTCCCATGCCCGCTTTCGTCAAAGGCAAGGTCAACGGTACGGCCTTCGATTGCGTCGTAACGCGCGACGACTCTGGGTTGGCCCTTGGTGTTGTGAGACAGCTCCTGGTTCTCCTCCCACAGGCCGGAGTCGAGCACGGCCACGGTGATTCCCGCGCCGGTGATTCCATGGCTGTGCAGCGCAGCAGCGCCACTGACTTCAGCGAAATAGCTGTCCCGTTCGAAGTCGTCGTAGCGCGGCGGCAGCTTGGCTACACATTCGGCCCCCGCCGTGGCCCGTAGAGAGAGGTGGTGCGTGTGCTCCAGTCGGTCTGGGGTTCCGGCGCGAAAGCTGAGCAATACCTGCTGCCTCTCGCCGGGCCCGATGGGATGCCGCAGCGTCAGGTCCACGCTATCGCTGGTTATCTGCGCGGTGGACAGGTCAATGGCGTTCCCCGATAGAGACGCCGAGACCAGCGTGGGCGGGGGCTCCTTCCAGCTCAACTTCAGGTGGTCGAGTACGAGTTCCTGCTCGCCTTTATTGAACAGTACCCAGGTGGCCTCGTGATTTTGCCAGAGAAGCTCAATGCTGCCCGCCAGTCCACAGTCATCCCGTGTGTCTGGCGGTGTTTCCGGCTCCCAAGCCAGATCGTCAATGATGCGGGTAATTCCGGGCGTGCTCTCCCTGACCTGTTCCAGTTGGTCGCGGGTGAGCGTGGCCCCAATGGCGTCAATGATGGGCAGGCTATGTGTTATGGAACCGCCTGCACGCGTCACGCCGGCGGTGAGGGCGTTGGTATCGCTGCCCTGGAGCATCACCAGAAGCGGTGATTCTGCGGGGGTGACGCTACCCGGGGAGCCCGCGGCGGAAAGGAAACTGCTGCAGAGCAATGCGGCCGTCACACCGCGTCGAAGGCGCTCCCCCATCAGGCTTTAAGGCTGCTTCTGCGGGAGCGTTGAATTTGCATGGAGTAATCGCGGCGAATCGCCTCGGGCACGGCCTCGGGAAACAGCGGTCGCTCGAAGTAGTAGCCCTGCATGAGATCACAGCCGCGTTCCGCGAGGTACGACAACTGTTCTTCCGTTTCGATGCCCTCGGCAATGGAGCGCATGTTCAGGGCCTTCGACAGGGCGATGATGGCGTCGACGATGGCAGCGCCATCCGCGGTGTTCATGTCGGCTACGAAGCTCTGATCGATTTTCAAGGTATTGATCGGAAAGCGTCGCAGATAGCTGAGGGAAGAGTAGCCAGTGCCGAAATCGTCCACTGCGAGGTCCAGGCCCAGGGATTTGAGCTGCGAAAGCTTGGTAATGTTGCTTTCGCCGTCCGTCATGATGGCGCTTTCGGTGAGTTCGAGTTCCAGCCGCTCCGCGTCCATCCCCGACCGGGACAAAAAGCCTTTCATATAGTGCAGCAGATCGGGCTGATTGAACTGTAGCGGCGAGATGTTGACGCACACCCGGAAGCTGTCCAGGCCCAGTTCGTCCCAGTGGGCACAGTGGCGCGCTACTTCGTTCAGAACCCACTCGCCAAGCTCGATGATCTGCCCCGTTCGCTCGGCGACGGGGATAAAGTCCCCCGGTGAAATCATTCCGCGCTCGGGGTGGCGCCAGCGAACCAATGCTTCGAGGCTGACAACGCTGCCCGTGAGCACTTCGACCTGGGGCTGGTAGTGCAATTCCAGCTGGTCGTTGCGCATGGCTTCGCGCAGGTCTTCTTCCAGCTTGAGTTGCTCGATGGACCGCGCGTTCATCTCTTCGTTGTAGAAGCGATAGCAGGAGCGTCCATCCGCTTTTGCGGCGTACATGGCCGTGTCCGCGTTGCGCACCAGGCTGTCGGCGTTTTCGCCGTCCTGGGGATACATGGCAATGCCGATGCTCGGTGTAACGACGGGGTTGTGGGTCTGGAGGGGGATGGGCTCGGAGAGGGTGCTCATGATGCGTCGAGCGATGCGTTCCACGTCATCGGTGCTGCTTACGTCGGCAAGAACCACGGTGAACTCATCGCCACCCAGGCGTGCAATTTCCGTAGAGGAACCACTATCGCTGCCCGAGCCGTCCTCGGCGTTGTTCTCGGTAAAGTAGCTGATGGCATCGTCTTCGCGCAGTTCATTGACCAGGCGTTTTGAAATTTCCACGAGTAAGCGGTCGCCGCGACCGTGGCCGATGGAGTCGTTGATGCGCTTGAAGTTGTCGAGGTCGATAAACAGAAGGGCCGCGAAGCTTTCGTGGCGCTGGGACCGCTTCAGGATTCGATTTAACTGCTCATTGAAGCTGCGGCGGTTAGGCAGACTGGTCAGGGGGTCGAAGTACGCCAGATACCGCAGCCGGTCCTCCTGCCTCTTGAGCACATTGAAGGCGTTGCTGGCGCGCAGCATATATTGCACGTCGCGGCCCAGCAGGGACCAGTTCACGGGTTTGGTCTTGTACTGCGTCGCTCCGGCGTTAAAGCCGTCATCGATGGACTTCCGGTCATCCGATCCCGTAACGATCATGATGGGGATGTTCGCCCCCTGGGGCATGGACCGGATACGCTGGCAGACCTCAAGCCCGGTCATGCCTGGCATTTCGACATCGAGAAAAATCAGATCCGGGCGTTCGCGTACGAAAGCATTCAGGGCTTCGTGGCCGTCCGCGGCCTCAATCACCAGCATGCCTTCGGCCTCCAGGCACTGGCGAGAGAGCAGGCGCACGTTCATGTCGTCGTCGGCAACAAGAATCTTTGCGCGCTGGCTGGGTGAGTCGCGTTCTTCAGACATGCAGCTGGAGCGGTTTTCAGTCGCCTGCAAGGCTATCACTGTGCTGTGACTATGCCCAGCGAAAACCTGAGGGGCGCTGAATGCCTGGATGCGCTGTGCTAATATTTTTTCGTTTCAATCT
>CAXBBA010000242.1:0-4464 GCA_963973805.1 uncultured Halieaceae bacterium
CCTTTTCCTGGTCCTCGCCGGCAAGGTGCTGATCATGACCCGGCAGCTGTCACCGGAGGCGCTTCTCGCCGCGGGTACGGTTTCACTCCTCGCCCTGTGGATGCGCCGTCTCAACTCCCAGCTTTTGCAGGCCCTGGCCTTGCTTCTGCTCGTGATCTACCAGCTGTTCGAGACCTTCACGCCATCGGGTGCCGATCCCACGCTACGGACCATGAACTGGATTCCATTCCGCGGACAGATGAATTCCCTCACGGGGATTGTGGACCTGGTCAACGGCCTGTGGCTATTCGCCGCCTACGCCTATCTGCTTTACCCCCGGGCCCGGCGATCCACGGACGGTCTCGCGCTACGCCTGTGCCTCATTGCTCCCTGGGCCCTGGTGCTGGAGTGGGGGCAGCAGATGGTGCCCGGGCGCTACCCCGACATCACGGACGTCTTTGTCGGCGTCGGCACATTTATCCTTACCTACAGCTATCCCTGGCGCCGCAAAAATCCGGCCCGTCCCGGGCCTCACCGCGGATTGATTCCTCGCACCCGCTGGCATCGCGCGCTCGGCCTGGTTATGGGTGTCCTCGGAATCGCCTTTCTCGTCAGCCGCCTGGCCGCCACATCCGACGACAAGCCCTATGCGCTGCCGTCCAGCGCCGAACTACCCAATCCCCAGCTGCCTCACTTCGAGTATGAGCACCCTCGCCTCCCCGCGCCGACCCCGAATGAATGGGCGCTCCTCACCGCGCAGAATCCCGCCTTCGTTGAGCGGCACCGCCAGAAAGCGCGGGGGAAGAGCTTCTATTCCCGCACATTGATGGCACGCACCGAACCGGGCAGCGTGGACCTTGATCGACTGTTCAATGACCTCCTCGACCTGAAGTTCACTTGGCGGGGGCATGAGCAGACCCTGCCCATCGCCATCGCCTATGACTGGCTCTACGATCAGTGGACCCCCGTGCAAAGGGGACGCCTCCTGAGCAAGGCGGAGCAGGCCTGCGCATTCCAGGAGGCGGTGATCCGCGACCGCCTGAAGCTGTCTCCCTACAACGTCTATCTCTACAACAGCCCCCTCCAGGCGCTGCTGGCTGTATCCCTCGCGATTCATGGTGACGCGTCCTCCGGGGACTGCATGCGCTTCACCTACGACTACTGGAAACACCGGGTGCTGCCCGTTTGGCGCCAGGTGATGGGGCTTCGCGGCGGCTGGCACGAGGGCGGTGAGTACGTCGGCATTGGTATAGGCCAGGCGATCCATCGCCTGCCTGCGATGTGGCGCAGCGCGACGCAGGAAGACGTCTTTGTCTCCCACACGGGAATCCGTGGCTTCCTCGATTTTGTCCTCCACAGGACACGTCCCGACGGAACCTCCATGCGCCTGGGGGATATTGCCTTCGTCAAGAACAACGTTCCCGACTTCGCCCCCCTCGCGCTGGAGTTCGCCCATCGCGCTGCCTACACCCGGGCACGCGCCCCCGTGAAACCGACTCCCCTGGGCTACCCCTGGGGCCCCATCAGCAACCCGGCGCTCTTCGACGAAACCGCCATTGAGGAGCTTCCCAGGGCTCGCTGGTTTGATGGCATCGGTGTGATGACCGCGCGCTCCGACTGGTCCCCCGACGCCACCTACGTGACCTTCAAGGCGGGCAATAATTACTGGTCCCACATGCACCTCGACCAGGGCGCTTTCACCATTTTCAATGGCAGCGGTCTTGCCATCGACAGTGGGGTTTACTTCGACTACGGCGGTGAACACCACATGAACTACACGTACCAGACCGTAGCCCACAACGTGGTCACCGTGACTGACCCCGAAGATACGGCGCTTCTGCCTGGCAAGGAACGTACGGACAAGGACGGAAAGAAGACCCGGAAACCCGACCGCGCCATCGCCAATGACGGAGGACAGCGCCGCGTTGGAAGCGGCTGGGGGAAGGCCGCACCGCTGGATCTTACGGACTGGAAACAGCAGCGGGCAACCTACCAGACCGTGGGCGACGTGCTCGTCGACAGTGACCTGCGCGACGACTTTGTCTGGGTCAATGCCGACCTGACCCCCGCCTATACGAACGAACACTCCCGCAAAGGCGAGTTTTTTGCCCGCACGCGCCGCATCGAACGCTACCTCCGCAGTTGGGTCTATCTGGCGGACCGGGACCTGATCCTGATCCACGATCGCCTTACGCTAAGCAAGGGTGGCCTGCGCCCTCGCTGGCTGCTCCACAGCCAGCATGAGCCGGGCATCAGCGAGAGTAGTTTCGTCGTTACCGGAGAGTTCGCGGACCTGCGGGGCAGGGTAATGTTGCCGCTGGATGCCAACCTGCAGAGCGTGGGAGGCCCGGGATTTGAGTTCTTCATAGACAGCAAGAACTACGATCAGGACGGCAAAGCCCTGAAATCTGCGGCCAAGCGCAAGGGACTCGAACCGGGGGCGTGGCGCGTTGAGGTTGCTCCAAGCCTGGAGCAGCGCCACCTTGAATTCTTCGTGGCGCTGGAGGTATCGCGGGACGGGAGCAGCAGAGCCCTGGACGGGCTACAGCTTCAGCGCACGTCCCAGGGGGTGCAGCTCACGGGCTTCGAAGATGGCACCAGCGTCACCCTGCCGAGGCGGCTGGACACCATCAGAATTGCCCGCGAAACTCCCTGAGCCTCGCTCCCTAGCGGCTGCGAAGCTCCAGCAACAGCTTCTCTGCCGCTGCACGTTCGGCGAACTGCACGCCGGACACCTTCTCAAGCACATTGATCGCTTCGGCATTGCGCCCCATCTCCGCCAGAATCTGGCCGCGATGGAACAGCAGCTGAGGGAAGCCGGGCGCCAGCTTCAACGCCGTGTCATTGGCCTCGAGTGCCTCCTCAAGTTCGCCTTTCTCCATCAGCACGACGGAGCGCGTATCGACCACGGACATGTTGTCCGGCGCCAGCTCGACGGCCTTGTCTGCCAACTCGAGGGCCTTCCCGGAGTTGCTCTGGCGATAGGCCCAGGCCAGATTGTTCAGCACGACCACGTCGTCCGGTGCGAGTTTGTTGAGACGTTCCAGCAGCTCCGCTCCCCGCTTGTCCCGTCCATTGGCCAGGAGATAGGTGGAGTACTGCTGCAGGATCACTGCGTCGTCGGGGTTGTCGGCCAGCCAGGCATCGGCAACCGCCTCTGCTTCACTGCTGTTGCCCGTGCGCAGATTGGCTGAAACCAGCAGGAACACGGAACGACTGTCCCCGCCCATCGCGTGCGCATCCCTCAGGAGCTGCAATGCAGCCTCAGGGTTGTTCCGCATCAACTCGACTCGTCCCCGGGCGAGTTTCACATCCCGTTTTTCGAGAATCTCCGGTGGGAATCCCGCCAGGAGCGTCGCCAGCTCGTCGTACTTCTTCTGCAGCAGGTAGAGTTCCACCAGCGTACGTCGGGCCTGCACGTTCTCCGGCGCTATCTCGAGGGCACGCTGAATCTGCATCTCGGCGCGTTCAAACTTCTGGTTCGCCTGATTGGTGACCGCGGCGAGGGTCAGGGCCCGGGCGCTATCGGGACGGAGGGTCAGCAAGCGCTCCGCCGCCGTCACCGCCGAGTCCATTTCCCCCAGGGCCAGGAATCCCCCAGCCAGCAATTCGAAGAGCGCCGGAGACTCATCGTTCTCGTCCCGGACTTCCGTCAGCATGGCCACACCTTCACCGTACTGGCCTTCGCTCATGAGATAGCGCGCCAGCGCGATCCGCGGAGCGAGGGCTTCGGGGTTTGCGTCCACCGCCTTGCGCAGGGATTCAGCCATGCCTTCCTTGTCCCCCTGGCGTTCCTGGATCGCCGCCAGGGACACGAGGGATTGCAGGTCTTCCGGTTGCTGCGCCACGGCGTCGGCGAATATTTTTTCCGCCGCGTCCGTATCGCCGCTGCGCAGGGCCAGACCGGCCTTGCCCCGCAGCGCCTCGGCGTAGGTCGAATCGATTGCCAGTGCTTCGTCAAAAGCCTTCGCGGCTCCGGCGTCATCCCCGTCCCAGAGGCTGACCTGACCGAGCAGGACCAGCGGTGCTGGCGACTCGGGTACCGCTTCCCGGAACGCCTCGGCCTCGGCCCGGGCCTTCTCCGGTTGCCCCTTCGCGAGGTAGGCTCCGACGAGCAGACGTCGAGCCTGCTCATTCGCGGGGTCGAGGTCCCGGGCTTTTTCCAGCTCGACGATGCCCGCCTCGTTACCGGAGCGAATCAGTTCCGTGCCGTACTGCGCCTGGGTTACGGCGTCCGGCGTCTCGGCCGCCGCCGCCAACTGGCCATAGAGGTTGGCACTCTCGGCGTGCAGGCTCTGGAGGCTCAGCGCCGCCGCCAGAATCCGCACCGCTGCGATATTGCCCGGGGAGTCCTTAAGTATGCTGTTTGCCATATTCTGTGCCCGCTCCGCTTCGGAAGTCTGTAAATATAACCTGCCCATTGCGAGTCTGGCTTCAAGGTGCGAGGAATTCTGGGACAGGAAGTCGCCCAGCTGGCGCTCCGCC
>CAXBBA010000243.1:0-4463 GCA_963973805.1 uncultured Halieaceae bacterium
CCAGCCCGCGGCCTTTGAACCCCTTGCCGCGGATGCCGCGCCGCAGAAAGCCGCCATACCCCGCTCCCGGTGGATCCTCGCTGCGGTGCTGGGCCTGTTTGCGATCGCGCTGGGATTCCTGCTCACCGCGCGCTCCCTGGAACTCGAAGTGGTCGCCGAAGGCGAGGCGCAGGTATCCATCTCGGGCCTGGCGCTGCCCTTCGGAGACCGATACCTGCTGCGGCCCGGGAAGTACGCGGTGACCGTGGAGGCGACCGGCTATCACCCCTACGAAGGGTTTCTCGACATCGACCGCGCCGCCACGCAGCGCCGCGAAATCCTGCTTCAGCCCCTGCCGGGGCGCCTGAGCCTCGAGAGCAGTCCCGCTGGCGCGGAGCTGTTCATCGACGGCAGCAGCGTCGGCCCGACCCCCATCGCCGACCTGTCGGTGGAAGCGGGCGCACACACGCTGCGTCTCGAAGCGCCACGCCACCAGCCCCTGGAGCAGGAGCTGGACGTCACGGGCCGCGCCGTGCAGCAACAGCTCAGCCTGGTACTCGATCCCGCCTGGGCCGATGTCGCCATCGCCACTACGCCCGCCGGGGCAACGATTCTTGTGGACGGAGAGCCCCTGGGCACCACGCCGGGGCAAGTCGAGATTCTCGAAGGGGAGCGGCAGCTGGCCCTGCAGCTCCCCGGCTACGCCTCCATCGAACAAACCCTGAATGTGGCCGCCGGTGAGGCGCAGGACCTGGGCACGATCACGCTTGTTCCCGCGACCGGTGTGCTGAGCCTGAGCAGCACGCCCTCCGGCGCCAACGTGAGCGTCGACGGCGAGTTTGCCGGCCAGACCCCCCTGGACATCGAGCTCACGCCGGATCGGGAGCACCGAATCAGCATTTCCCGCGCGGGCTACCAGCGCCGCAGCACCAGCGTGCGCATGGACGCCGGAGAGACGCGCAGCGAGTCCATTGCCCTGAGCGCCATGCTCGGGGACGTGGTGGTCAAGGTGCAGCCCGCCGGGGCGGAGCTGCTGGTCAATGGCCGCAGCATGGGCCGCGGCAGCCAGACCCTGGCACTGCCTGCGGTGCTCCAGCGTCTGGAGTTTCGCCTCGACGGCTACGAGAGCATCCGGCGCAGCGTGACGCCGCGCCCCGGTCTGGAGCAGCTGGTGGAAGTCACGCTGATGACGCCCCAGGAAGCGCGCAAGGCCCGCCTGACGCCGACGATCACCACGGCGCTGGGACAGACTCTCATCCTCATGAACCCCGTGGATTCACCTCGGAACGAATTCTCCATGGGCGCCTCGCGCCGGGACCCCGGGCGCCGCGCCAACGAGGTACTCCATCCCGTGCGCCTGGAACGCCCCTTCTATATTCAGGACCGCGAGGTCACCAACGCCCAGTTCCGCCAGTTCCAGAGCTCGCACAACTCCGGCCAGGTCGAGGGCAACAGCCTCAATCGCGAACACCAGCCCGTCGCCCAGGTCAGCTGGCAGCAGGCGGCGTCGTTCTGCAACTGGCTCAGCCGCCGCGAGGGCCTGACGCCTTTCTACCGGGAACAGCAGGGAATCATCGTGGGTTTCGAGCCCTCGGCCCTGGGCTATCGCCTGCCCACGGAAGCGGAGTGGGCCTGGGTGGCGCGCCTCAATGGCGAAGAACTGCAACGCTTCACCTGGGGGGAGGAGTTCCCGCCAAAAAGCGTCACGGAGAACGTGGCAGACAACAGCTCCGCCTATGTGACGGGCCGGGTGCTGAACGGTTACGATGATGGCTATGTGGTCAGTGCCCCCGTGGGCAGCTTCAAGGCGAATCACCACCAGCTGTTCGACCTCGGTGGCAACGTCTCGGAGTGGGTCCACGACGTGTACACCATTCCCGCCGCCAGCGGTGTGGTCACCACAGACCCCCTGGGGGGGCAGCGAGGCGACAACTACGTGATCCGGGGCGCCAGCTGGGCCCTGGGTCGCCTGCCGGAGTTGCGCCTCACCTATCGGGATTATGGGCAGCGCGGCCGCGATGACGTAGGATTTCGCATTGCCCGTTATGCGGAGTAACGCCATGTTGTTGCTGCGACGCCACGCCGCCGCTGTGCTTTTCCTGGCCCTGCCGGCGGCCCTTGCCCAGGAGCCACCGGCCGACAGCGCTGCGGATCCCAACGATCCGGGCGAAGAAATCATTAGCGATGCAGCGGCGGACGCCCTGCCTCCCCTGGAAGACTACGAAGCCTCGGAGCAGATCTCCGAGGACCTTTCCGTCTCCTTTCCCGTCGATATCTAGGATCGCCCATGAAGAAAGGTCTCTCTTCGGAGTTCATGTTTCAGCTGTTCGCCCTGCTCACGGCGATCATCGTGGTGCACGCGATCTACGTTGCCGTGATCCGTCCCAGCGCCGATGCGCAGCTCGAGGTCGAAATGGCCGCCCAGCTCGCGGGCGAGGATGTGGTGCCCCAGCGCAGCCTCGCGGTGGTGATCCGGGATTTCGAGCAGGAAGCCTGTTTCATCCTGCTGCTCTGGGCCCTGTCCATCATGGGTTACAAGGGTCGGCAGAACGTGCGGGAACAAAAGCTGCTGGAGGAAGAACTGCTGTCCATACCCGAGGGCACCAGCGTGTTACCCGAGGATGCGCGGCAGTACGGTCGGACCGTCGAAGCGCTCCCCGCCGAACAGCAGGATTTTCTGCTGGCGCGCACGCTGCAGTCGGCGCTGCAGCGCTTCGCGACCACGGGCAGCATTCCCGCAGTCTCGGATACGATCCGCGAACAGTGTGATGTGGAATCGGATCGCCTGGACTCGGAGCTGTCCATGGTGCGCTACATCGCCTGGGCCATCCCCTCCATCGGCTTTATCGGTACCGTACGCGGCATCGGGGATGCGCTGGGCCAGGCCTACAAGGCGGTCGAGGGCGATATTTCCGGCGTGACCGTAAGCCTGGGCGTGGCCTTCAACAGCACCTTCGTAGCTCTGGTGCTGTCGATCATCATCATGTTCTGCCTGCACCAGCTGCAGCTGTCCCAGGAGCGCCTCGTGCTGAACTGCCAGCGCTACGCGGACTCGCGCCTGCTGCGCTTCCTGGTGGCGAACGACTGATGGCGATCCTGGACTGCCGCGACACGCGCATCAGCCTCTGGGCCGGGGACTCCGCCGCCCACAGCCCCGGCTTTGTGGTGCTCGACAACAACGAATACCACTTCGGCGACGCGGCGCGGGAACAGTCGCGCCTGCGCCCCCGGGACAGCAGCGCCCGCTTCTGGTGGCAGCTGAGCACCCAGCCCCTGAAGCCGCCCCTGGGGGCCGCCCGCCATAGCGCCGACCTCGTTCACTCCCATCTGCGCCACGTGCACGCCCAGGCGGGCAATCCCGAGCGACTCACGCTGGCGGTGCCGGACAGCATGGCGGGGGAACAGCTCTCCCTGCTCCTGGGCGTCGCCCAGGCCTGTGAATTTACCGTGTCGGGGCTGGTCAGCCGCAGCGTGCTGCTCGGCAGCACCGCCCTGAACGTCGACGTGCATCCACGCCTGCTGCACGTCGAGACCCAACTCAACCAGGCCCTGCTCAACGAGCTGGTGGCCGAGGACGGACAGGTGCGCCTGGTGCGCAGCACTCCCCTCCCCTCCTGCGGCCTGCTGGCGCTCCAGGAGCGCTGCATCTCGGCGATCGCCAGCGCCTTTATCCAGCAGACGCGCTTTGATCCCCGGCGCAGCGCCGCCAGCGAGCAACGCCTGTTCAACGACCTGCCCGCCATTCTCCGCGACCTGCGGGAGCGCGGCGAGGCGAGTGTGGATATCGACGGTCACCGCTGCCGTGTCACGGCATCGGTACTGGCAAGCGCTGCGGAGCGTCTCATCACCGGCCTGGAGGCCACCCGCGGTGATCTGCCCCTGCTCCTCGACGGCGACCTGGACCTGCTGCCGGGCATCGAGACGCTCCCCGGCAGGGTCATCCCCCTCCCGGAGACAGCGCTGCGTGATGCCTGGCAGCAGCAGCGCGAGCACATCGAGACCGATGGCGACGAGGTGCACTTCATCAATCACCTGCCCCTGATCCAGGACAGGTCCGTCGCGGTGGCGGCAACTGCAATACCCCCGGCATCGGCAAGCGTGGAGCCCACGGAGGCTCCGGCGCAGGAACCACCGGCAGCGCCCAGCGACGCGGGCACGTCCGCGACGCATGTGCTCCTGGGCACCCGGGCCCTGCCCCTGCGGGGTGAGCACGTCGACCTGGGCGAAGGCTTTGCCCTGCGCTGCCACGGAAGCGCCTGGGTACTCGAAGGCGACGGCGCGCTGGTCAACGGACTGCCATCGGCGCCGGGGCAGCCCCTGAGCCTGGGCGACACGCTGTTTCTGGGCAGCGCGGGCCACGGACGGCTCATAGAGGTCATGGACTGAGGCGACGACGGTGTCCAGGCGTAAAAAACGCAGTTTCAGTACCTTCAACCTGTCCTTCCTGGACATCATGTCCTGCGGCTTTGGCGCTGTGGTCCTGG
>CAXBBA010000244.1:0-4460 GCA_963973805.1 uncultured Halieaceae bacterium
TAACTCGCGGCGGAGGCGGCGGGGGTGGCACAGGACCCGAGGGTACACAAGCTAATCCTGCTGGCGGAGCTGGCGGAGGCGGTGGCAGAGAACCAGGCCGTGGCGTTGTTCCGCTTCCTCGAATACCTGCCCTTCTCGACGCTCCTCGGTGCCGTGAGCCTGGCGATGGTGGTGGTGTTTTTCGTGACCTCGGCGGACAGTGGCGCGCTGGTTCTGAACATGCTCTCGGCGCGGGGACGGGACGATACCCCGGTGATCCAGCGCGTGTACTGGGCGGCGGTGATCGGCGCGATCGCAGCATCCTTACTGCTTTCCGGAGGCCTCGGCTCCCTGCAGACCGCGGCCATCGCCAGCGCCCTGCCGTTCTCCCTGGCCCTGCTGGGTGCGATCTGGGGCTTCGCCCGGGCTCTGAGTGTGGACGCGGACCTGCGCGACGTGCAGACCGTGTCGCCGGTGGTGGACAACGCCGGGGACTGGCGCGAGCGCCTGGCAAACCTGCTGACCTTCCCCGAAGATCGCAACGTGCGGCGTTTTCTGCGCGATGACGTGGTGCCGGCGCTGCAGGCGCTGGCGGATGAGCTCGCGATTCACGACGTGGAGGCCAAGGTGGCCGCGCGCTTTGACAACCAGAGTCGGGTGCGCCTGGAGGTGCTCAACGGCGGCGAGATCGACTTTGTCTACGAAGTCCGTTGCCGCGCCCATGCCATGCCCGACGAAAAACATGCCGGCGAGGCGATTGCCTCCCTGGCGGAAGGTGACCGCTATTACCGGGCCGAGGTGCACCTGAGCCAGGGCGGCCAGGACTACTGCATCATGGGCTGGAGCCGGGAGCAGATCACCCACGATGTGCTCAATCACTACGGCAGCCACCTCGAGTTCCTGAAGGGGCTGCGCTGAGTCAGGCCGCTTCGTCGCGGAACTGCAGCCGCGCGAGGCGCGCGTAGAGCGCGTTCTTCGCGAGCAGTTCATCGTGGGTGCCCGTGGCGACGATGCGCCCCCCATCCATCACGGCAATGCAGTCCGCGTCGCGAATCGTCGCGAGGCGGTGGGCGATGATCACCGTCGTGCGCTCATGCATCAGCTCCGTGATGGCCTGCTGCACCTGGAACTCGCTTTCGGCGTCCAGGGCGCTGGTGGCTTCATCCAGCAACAACACCCGCGGATCCATGAGCATGGCCCGGGCCAGGGCGATACGCTGGCGCTGGCCGCCAGACAGACGCACACCCTGTTCCCCAAGATAGCTGTCATAGCCCTCGGGCAGGGCGCTGATGAACTCGTGGGCATGGGCCCGTCGCGCCGCCGCTTCAATCGACCGCTGACTCGCCTCGGGATAACCGTAGGCGATGTTGTAGCGCACGTTGTTGCTGAACAGGGCGGGCTGCTGGGGCACGATGGCAATGTGGCGGCGCAGCTCCTCCAGCGCCATGTCGCGCAGATCCATGCCGTCGAGCAGGATGCGCCCCTGCTGGGGGTCGTAGAAGCGCTGCAGCAGTTCGAAGACGGTGGATTTGCCTGCGCCGGAGGGCCCCACCAGGGCCAGGCTGCGTCCGGCTTCGATGCTCAGGTCCACGCCGTCCAGCGCCGGCGTATCGGGGCGCGACGGGTAGGCGAAGCGCACGCCCTGCAGCGCCAGGCTGGGGTTCGCCGACACCGTGAGTGGCTGCGCACCGTCGCGGATGGCGCTGGGCGCCTGCACCAGCTCCAGCAGGCGCTCCGTTGCGCCGGCGGCGCGTTGCAGGTCACCCCAGACTTCTGACAGCGTGGCAAAGCCGGAGCCGACCATCACCGCATAGAACATGAAGGCCGCGAGTTCGCCGCCGCTCATGGCGCCGCTGATCACGTCGCGGCCCCCGGAGTACATCATCGCCACCAGGCCACCGAACAGTACGAGGATCGCGCCGGCGATGAGCAGGGCGCGCTGGCGGATGCGGGACCGGGCGATGGCAAAGGCCTTCTCGACTTCGCCATCAAAGGCGCGGGTCTCTCCCTCCTCGCGGTTGAAGCCCTGCACCGTGCGGATGTTCTGGATGATCTCACCCGCATAGGAGCCGACGCTCGCCACGCTGTCCTGGCTGCTGCTGGATAGCTTGCGCACCCGGCGACCGAAGATCATCACCGGCGCCAGTACCAGGGGCACTGTGGCGACGATGATCAGCGTAAGGCCGGTGTTGGTCACCAGCATCATGATCACCGCCCCCGTGAGCGTGAGGGCGCTGCGCAGGGCCATGCTCATGGAGGAGCCGATGATGGTTTGGAGCACCGTCGTGTCCGCCGTGAGGCGGGACATGATTTCGCCGGAGCGGTTGTCTTCGAAGTAGCCGGGGTGGAGGCGCACGATGTTGCGGAACACCGCGCTGCGCAGGTCCGCACTCACCCGTTCTCCCAGCCAGGACACCAGGTAAAAACGGAAGAAGGTGCCGATGGCGATCGCCGCCGTAATCAGCATCACCACCCGCACCGCATTGCCCAGGGCCGCGGGATCGGCGCTGCCGAAGCCCTGGTCGATGAGAATCTGCAGGCCCTTGCCCAGGGCCAGGGTTGCGGCGGCGGTAAACACCAGCGCCGCGGCGGCACCGGCGAGGCGCCAGCGATAGGGAGCGAGCTGCGCGGCGAGGGCGCGCAGGGGTTTGGTGCTGTCAGTCATTGGGGGTCAGCCGTCCTTGCGGGGGGGCAGGTTGATGCTGCCGTGCATGGCGCGTTTCTCGCCGGGGGTGTAGTCGGGGAACGGCAGGGCGTCCGCGCCCTCCCAGTCCTGCAGCTGGCTGTGGATCGCCGCGATGGTTTCATCGGACGCCTCGTGGAAGTCCCGCAGTTGCAGCACCTGCCCGGGACCGCTGAAGACCGCGCCGGCTTCGTGCACGAGCTCGATCATGCGCAGATTGAGGTCTTCGGCGACGGCGAGGTAACGCTGATAATCCGTGGTGTTCACCCCTGCGTCGATGCGGATCACCGCAGTGGCGGCGGCGATCTTCTCAAGGCGCACGCTCACGGTCTCCTGGAGCACATCGTCGTGGGACAGGAACAGCTCCCGCAGGCGCCCCAGGATGACCCGGAGCTGGTCTGCGGTGCTCATCTGCAGCTCGATGTGGCGATAGAAGCGGATGCGGTCCCGGTAGGCAAAGTTCTCGACTTCCACGGACGAGAAGACGGAGTTCGGCACCGCCAGCATCGTCCGGTTGAGGGTGCGAATCAGCGTGGAGCGCAGGCCGATTTCTTCGACCACGCCCACCACATCGCCGAAGCGGCACAGATCGCCGGGATTCACGGGGCGGGCGGAGTACAGCGTTATGGCGCCGATCACGTTCTCGAGGGTCTTCTGCGCCGCCAGGGCCACGGCGAGGGAACCCACGCCGAGGCCGGCGATGATCGTGGACATGTTGTAGCCCGCGCGATCGGCCCAGATGAGGGCGATGACCATCAGGACCAGGAACTTCAGGATGGTGGTGAAGGGCTTCAGCAGGGCCACATACTGGCGGTTGCCGGCGCGCTCCAGGCGGCGGATGTTGTAGTCGCGAATCAGGGACATCAAGCCCATGATCAGGATCGAAAAGGCGATGTAGTCCACGCCAGAGGAATTGAGGTAGACACGCGCCGCCAGGCTCAGGGCGAGCTGGTCCATGAGCAGGCGAAAGATCAGCAGGAACAGGAACAGGCGCAGGGAGCCGCGGAAGAAATTTTCGATGCCCCGGGGAAAGCCGTTGGGTACCAGCAGGGCCAGGCGCATCAGGACCAGGCTGACGAGGGACGCCAGGGGCCAGGAGATCAGCAGGAATACGACCGCGGCGATGATCTGCCAGCTGTACAGGCCCGCAAACTGGTAATCCGGGAGGTGGCGCTGCAACCAGACCGCCAGGGGGCCGTAGCCCAGGTCGTCCCAGAGTTCGGGCACCCTGGCGACGGAAGCGTTGGAGATCTTCCAGATCTTGCTGCCCTGTCCGTCGGGAATGCGCTGCAGGTAGATGGGGACTTCTTCGCCGTCGTCCTTGACGACCACACCCAGCAGGTCGCGGTAGGCGGGCAGGCCGTCGTTGAGTTTGCCTTCGGGCTCATCGCTCAGCTGGGTGAAATCGATCAGGTTCTGCTGGGCCCAAACGACGCGCAGGGCGTCCAGGAGGTCCTCCGGGGACCAGTCCTCCATGGTCTCGGGCAGGTAGCGCAGATCCAGGTAGATCGTGGCCTGGGCGAAATCCTCATTTTCGGCAGCGGCGGCCAGGCCCACCATCAGCTCCAGGGGAGTGCGGGGCAGGTCCGCGTGCTCGCCCAGCTCCGCGGCGGTCTCGCGAATCACTTCATCGGTTTTCTTCCCGGACTCCAGAAGCTCGCGCATGGTGGCGCTTTCCGAAGCGGCATCGCGGGTTTCGCTGCGCTCCTCGGCGGCCGGGGGCGCCTCACTGCTGTCCCCGTCCCGGGCCGATAGCGGCGAAGACAGGAGCAGCATCGGCAGGAACAGCGGCAGCAAG
>CAXBBA010000245.1:0-4449 GCA_963973805.1 uncultured Halieaceae bacterium
CACCGAGCTCACGGTCCAGTGCGGCCATTTTTTTGGCGTAGTAGAAAATCAGGCCCACGAACACGTAGATGGACCCCTGCTGGGCGAACCAGAAACCGAGCTTGTAGCCGCCCAACTGGATCTGATTGAGCTGCTCGAAGAGCATGATGCCGCAGCCGTAGCTCACGATGAACCAGATCACCATCAGCTTGATCATCAGCGACACGTTGCGCTTCCAATAAGCCTTGCTCTGCTCCTCTGTCATTTTTGTAGCCATGTACACCTCCCGGGTGCTGTTATGTCGTTATGCCCGCGAATCTAGCAAAGCGGGCATTGCTTTCCCTTTGAACTTTGGTCTAGGTGCCTAGAAGGCGTACTTCGCCGCGAGCTGCAGGCGATACATATCGCCATCCCTTCCGTCTTCCAGCTCCTTGCTGCCGTACATGAGCTCACCGCCGAGCATCAGGCGCGGAGCGGGCAGGTACTGCAGGTTGAGGTGCACGGACTGGTAGGCCTTGGCGAAGCTGCCCGCGCCGGCGTACTCGTTCTCGGTGGGGTTGTCGGCGCTGCTGGCAGAGACAGTCAGGCTGCTGCGCCACTGGTCCGCCCAGTAATGGCGATAGGCTATGAAAGCCCCCATCTGGTCGATGGTTTCGATATCGCCATCAAGCCCGATGTAGCCGTCGTTGTAGGAATTCAGGCCGAGGTAACGCCCCAGGGCATCGCCGTAGCTGAACATGAAACGCAGGTCGTCGCGCCCCATAGTCCATTTGCCCGAGAGGGACAGGCCGTAGCCAAACTGTTCGTCACTGGCGACCTCCGTGTTCGCATCGGAGCGCGCCGAGTAGGACAGCTGGCGACCGATCGCCGCCATGGACCAGCTCAGATCACCGGTCTTGCCGTTGTAGCGGGCGATCATGTCGGGCATGAATTCGCTGTCATCCAGGCGCGAGCCGCTGTCCGGCGTGTTCAGGCGGGAGATGGGGTTCTCCAGCGCAAGCTGCCAGGGGCCGCTGGTCCAGCGCAGCATCGGCTGACGCTCAAATACGGTACCGGCGGGCCCGACGAAGTCCAGCTGGTCGGGCAGCGCCCCCACATTGAAGAAGGTAGACCAGTACTGGCCTGCGCGGAAACTCTTGCCCGGAGCGTATTCCCAATCGAGGAATGCGTGGCGAATCCTTCCGGCCCAGGAGTTGGAGATGCGTTCATCGCCCTGCCCCGAGATCATGAAGTCGAGCTCGATGTGGGAGGAAATCTTCCCCACGTCCGTCGGTGTCTCGGTCTTGAAGTAGAAGCGCGATGTCTTCGCGTGGATGTTCGTATTGGAGAAGGAATCACCGTCGCCGGAAACCGGCTCCACGGGAATCAGCGATGGCACAAACAGGTCATCCATCAGCGCCGAGGGCTTGCCTTCACTGTAGTTGCTGGTGATCGCATCCAGCTGCACATAGCCCCCGTAGGTAAACTTCGTGCCCTTGCGTATGGGACGGGCTTCGTCGATTTCCTGCGCCTGCACATCCAGGGTTTCCACCGTGGTCCGGATGCTGCTCTGATTGGAGGCCACCATGGCCTTGAGGTCCTCGAGCTGCTTTTCGAGGGCGGCGATGCGATCTTCCATTTCACCGGCCTGCGTCGGTGCGACGTTGGCGCCGGCGGCGATAGCCAGCAGCGCAACTCCGAGAGATTTCCTGGGGAACATGGGTGCTTCTCCGTTTAGTGTTATCAAGCAAGCACGTTGTAGTCGCCAGGACGGGGGTCGGAACATTAGACCTTGGTCAATTTACGCCCGATCCTTTGACCAAAGTCGGGGATAAAACCGGCGCCGCGGTCCCCCGTGGGGAGAACCGGGGCGCTTTACATCGCCGGAGATTCCCGCACAATGGCCGCAGAACAAAAAGATCGCTGGAGACTCCATCGCCCCATGAAGTGCGTGATCGCAGACGACCATCCGCTTTTTCGGGAGGCGCTGTCGCAGTTGATCAGTGGAGAGGCACTGGGCGCTGAAGTCAGTCACGCCGAAAATGTCGCTTCCCTCCACGACCTCGTCGATCGCGAAGGTGCCCCCGATATTCTTCTGCTGGACCTGCACATGCCGGGCGCGACGGGTTTCTCGGCGCTGAGCTGGTTTGTGGGGAACTATCCCTCCAAACCCGTGGTGGTCATCAGCGCCAATACCCATCCGGATACAGTGCGTCGCGCCATCGATCATGGCGCGGCAGCGTTCCTGTCCAAGTCCTCGTCTACAGACGCCATCAGTGACTGCCTGAAGCGGGTACTGAAGGGCGATCGGGGGCTACACCCCGGCCTGGAGCTGGGTAATCAGGGCGCCTCGTTGCAGGCCCTGGACGTGGGCGAAGCCCTGGCGAGTCTCACACCCCAGCAGTTCCGCGTCACCTCGATGCTGGTGGAGGGACTGCTCAACAAGCAGATCGCCTACGAACTCAATGTAAAAGAGGCCACGATCAAAGCACACATGACCGAGATATTCCGCAAGCTCGGCGTGCAGTCCCGGACCCAGGCGGTGCTCGCCATTGGCAACCTGACCGTTACGCCCCTGGAGGAGTTGCAGCGCGTCCCCTGAATCCCTCGCCGCCGTCGGCGTCGCTTACCAACGCGTAGATCAGCGCTGTCAGGCGCGCCGGGTTGACCGGTTTGGGCAGGGATCGAAAGCCCGCCTTGCGCGCAGCCTCGCGAACGTGATCCCCGTCATCTGCACTCACGATGATGCAGGGCACACGACGATCGCCACCCAGGGCCCAGGTCAGTGCCGCGATACCGTTGTCCCCCGCATCGAGGTGATAATCCGCCACCACCACATCGGGACGGAAGCTCTCCAGCGCCTGGCGCAAGGCCTGGCGCTCTGCGACCGTCACCACCTGACTGCCTTCGGCCTCCAGCATCGCCGCCAGTGCTTCCCGCACCCGGGCATCGTTGTCGATGCACAGGACACGCACCTGCTGGAGGCGACCACCCTGCAGAGGCTGATCCGCCACCTCTGGCACCATGGCACGCTGGCGCGCCCGGGGCACACAGATCGAAAAGACACTACCCTTGCCCGGCAATGAACGCAGCTGCAGGCGCAGCTTCAACAGCCGCGCATAGCGACTGACAATGGCCAGCCCCAGGCCGAGACCCTCTTCGTCGTTAACCGTTGCGTCAATCCGTTCGAACTCGGCGAACACCCGCGCCTGATCCTCCTCCGCAATGCCCGCCCCCTGGTCCAGCACCTGGAGCTCCACACCACCCACGCGTCGCCGCGCGCCGATGAGCACCGTGCCTTCCCGGGAATACTTGATCGCGTTGCTGACGATGTTCTGCATGGCGCGATACAGCAGTGTGCGGTCCGTGATCATCCACAGGGAGGAACTGCGCAGGCGCAGGCGCAGCCCCCGACTGCGGGCGAGCGGCGCGAATTCGGCATAGAGCTCCCGCAGTAGCGCATCGACGGCAAACTCCTCGATCCTGGGCTGCTGCGTACCCGAGTCCAGGCGGGCGATCTCCCGCAGCTCGGAAATCAGCCGCTCTGCCCGGCCGAGGGACTGGTCGATCTTGCCTACGGTGTCAGCGATATCGCCCTGATCCTGCAGGCGCGGCTTCAGGGCGGCGACGAACAAACGCGCGGCATTAATGGGCTGGAGCAGGTCGTGGCTGGTGGCGGACATGAATCGTGACTTGGACCGGTTCGCCTCCCGCAGCTTGCTCTCAGCCTCGGCGCGCAGGCGGTTCTCGCGACGCAACTCGGCATTGGTTTCGGCCAGACTACGACTGCCACTGGCGACCTTGTCTTCCAGTTCCAGGCGCGTTTCTTCCAGCTCCGTCACCATGTCCCGATAGTCGGTAATGTCCACGTAGGTCGTGACAAAGCCACCGCTGCCCAGGGGCACGCCATGGATATCGATGACGCGGCCGTCCGGCAGGCGGCGCTCCAGGCGATGGGGGTGACCCTTGCGCAACCAGTTGAGGCGTTTTTCCACCTCGGCGTCGATATGCTTGCTCTCGACGCCCATCACCCCGCGCTCTGCGTTGTACCGGTACAGCCGCGCAATGGGCATACCCACGTACAGGAAGCGCTCGGGATACGCGAACATCTGCTCGTAGCGACTGTTCCATGCCACCAGGCGCTGCTCCTGGTCCACCACAGCGACGCCCTGGAGCATGGACTCCACCGTAGTCTCCAGGAGCTCGCGGTTGAAGGTCTGCTGACGGCTGGCATCGGACACCAGGGATGCGAGATCCGCGAAGTCCAGTTGCCGGGATTCGGTCAACTCCGTCATCACCCGGCTGGCAGACGCAGCACCGATCACCTCGGCCAGCGTCGATTCGGCTTCGCGCACTGCAAACAGGGGCATGCGGTCCGCAGGTAGTAGACGCTGCTGGTAACGCTCCTCAAAGGAACGCCACAGCTGTTGCAGGCGTCCATCATCGAGGAAGGGTGGCAGCAGGGCGCGCAGCTGACCAGCCCGTACCGGT
>CAXBBA010000246.1:0-4427 GCA_963973805.1 uncultured Halieaceae bacterium
TTACCGAGGTGGATGCGAGCTCCGGAATGCCGCTCACAGGCGGTACCCTCTTGCAGCGAGCGAATCAGCTGGGACGGATGCTGAAGGAGCAATGAGAGCCCGGAGTGGTCGTCGATCATGCCCGCTGATTCCGCGGTGAAGCTGTTCTTAAGCACCAGGTTAATCGGGAGCCTACTTGTATGCGCGCATATTTAGCAGTTTTCAGTTTACTGTTTGTTGTGGGCGCCATCGCAGCGCCGGATGCGCGTCACTTTGATGTGCTGGTGAGCGGCGGGAACATTTACGACGGCTCGGGCGAGGAACCCTACATAGCGGATATCGGGATCAGCGATGACCGCATCGTAGCGATCGGCACAAATCTGGGCACAGCGGATACGATTATTGATGCTGGGGGCATGGCGGTATCCCCGGGTTTCATCAACATGCTCAGTTGGGCCAACGAAACGCTGATTGCGGACGGGCGTTCCCTGGGTGATATTCGCCAGGGCGTCACCCTCGAAGTGATGGGCGAGGGATGGTCCATGGGGCCGCTGAGCGATGCCATGCGCGAGGTCGCCCGCCAGCGTCAGGCAGATATCCGCTATGACATCGAGTGGACAACCCTCGGCGAATACCTCAACTGGCTGGAGGATCGCGGCGTATCCCCAAACGTGGCATCGTTTGTCGGCGCGACCACCGTGCGTATTCACGAGCTGGGATTCGAGGACCGGGCGCCCGATCAGCAGGAGCTCGCGCGCATGCAACAACTCGTGCGTGACGCCATGGAAGAAGGAGCTCTCGGTGTTGGCTCCTCGCTGATCTACGCACCGGCGTTCTACGCCGATACCGCAGAACTCATTGCCCTGAGCGAAGCCGCGGCGGCCTACGGTGGACGTTACATCTCGCATATCCGCAGTGAGGGCGGCAAATTGCTGGAGGCCGTAGACGAGCTGATCACCATCGCTCGCGAGGCGGATATTGGCGCAGAAATCTATCACCTCAAAGCCGCCGGTGCGGCGAATCATGGCAAGCTGGACGATGTGGTGAGGCGCGTCGAAGCCGCGCGGGCCCAGGGCCTGGATATCACCGCGAACATGTATAACTACACGGCGGGTGCCACGGGTCTCGACGCCGCCATGCCGCCCTGGGTACAGGAGGGCGGTTACGATGCCTGGGCCGAGCGCTTGCAGGACCCGGTCATACGCGCCCGCGTCCTCGAAGAAATCCGCACGCCCGGCGATGACTGGGAAAACCTCTACCTCGCCGCCGGCAGCGCCGACCAACTGCTGCTGGTCAGCTTCAAGAACCCAGCGCTGAAGTACCTCACCGGCAAGACGCTCGCCGAAGTCGCCAAATTGCGCGGGGCATCGCCAGAGGAGACCATGCTCGATCTCGTCGTGGAGGATGGCAGCCGTGTGGGCACTGTCTATTTTCTGATGAGCGAGGACAACATTCGCCGCAAAGTCACGCTACCCTGGATGGCCTTCGGCTCGGACTCGGGCTCGATGGCGCCAGAAGGCGTGTTCCTGTTGTCCAATCCCCATCCACGCGGCTATGGCAACGTAGCGCGACTACTCGGTCGCTATGTGCGCGACGAAGGAAGACTCTCCCTGGCCGAGGCGGTACGACGCCTCAGCGCGTTCCCAGCCGAGAATCTCAAGCTCCAGGATCGGGGACGATTGCGCGAAGGCTATTTTGCAGATGTTGTCGTGTTTGATCCCGATACAGTCATCGATCACGCCACCTTTGCTCAGCCGCACCAACTGGCAACGGGGGTACGCGATGTGCTGGTCAACGGAACCGCCGTGCTGCGCGATGGCGCGCACACCGGGGCGACGCCAGGTCGCTTCGTGAAGGGGCCGGGTTATCGGGACAAGGGCGAGCACCCGGCGAAATGACGTAGGCGGGAGTGACGGTCCCCACTGACTTGCTCTGCGCCATCAGTTCCTGCGAGTCGAGTAAGGGAGCGTGTCTCGCCGCCGGTAGCGCAGCAGAAACAATGAGGGTGCGCTCGATATTGTTCCGTACAGGCCCCTGACCATCAATAGCAGAATATGGTGCCGTCAGGCTGTGAAGGTGCTATCGCTACTCGCATTCCCCGTCTTCATCGACCAAACCAGTGGGCCTGTTTTTCTGCACGAACTCCAGGCTCAGCAACGCCTCGATATTCAGCGCTATCTGCTGCAGTTGCTGCGGTGCGCGGCCGAGTTCCACCAACATACGCTGCCAGCGCTGATCGTCGCGCAGGTTGTCAAAAAGGGGGGTTGGCAGATTCATCAGCAGTAGCGTCTGGTTGTTGGCACGCACGCGTGCGAGCCATCGGAAGGCCGCATCTGTGTCACCTTCAATGGCATGAAGCTGTGCGATGCGCACCGCCTCGGATGTACCGTTCTCGGCCTCGAAGCGCTCGCGCAGTGACCGAAAGCACGCGATGTCGCCTTGCGCGTGGCACAGCAGTGCCTGGTAGAACTCCTGGAACTTTCTGGCCTTTGCCGGCACTGGCTGATCGATGATTTCTCGTGCCGTCACGAAATCACCCTGCATGATCCTGGTCAGGCCGAAGGTAAGGTGTCCGCCGCGCGAACGTTCCATCACTTGTCGGACGGCGGTCTCGGCCTGTCGTGGCTGACCCGCGGCGATGTAGGACTGGGCCTGGTTCATGTAGCAGCCGATGCAAAAGGGATCGAGATCGAGCGCCGCCTGGTACAGGGCAACCGCGATGGAAAAGCGTTCGAGCGCGTAGGCCAGATCGCCGGCAATCTCCAGGTATCGGGGATTCCCCGGCTCCTGCGTCAGGGCTCCGGTCACGTGCTCCGCCGCTGCCGGCAGGTCGTTCTCTATCTTCAGGGCCAGTGCCGCCAGGGCGCCGTGGGCGCCAGCGCTGCCTGACGGAACGGCGAGCATCTCCTCGGCCAGCGCGCGAATCCGTACCGCCGCGTCGGTCCCGGACAATTCGCCCCGGTAGACCTGTAGCAGGTGGCTCCAGGTCAGAAGTTCCCGTACCGGGATAAAACGCGGATTTCTGCGCGCGACTCCCTCCAGAGACGTGATCGCGTTGCCAAGCCCGGCGAACTCTCCGCTTCGTAGTACGTGCAGGGCCCGCAAGTACAGGGTGTAGTCGTCCGGGGGGATCACCGTGTCGGACTCGGCCGGCTCCATCACCGTCAGCTGGAACAGGTTCGCAACAGCGTTGGCAACCTGGCTCTGCACGCGCAGTGTGTCGTTGTGCCTGCGATCGAGCGTCTCGGACCAGATATGGTGGCCGCTGCTCGTCTCGATCAGCTGTGTCGTGACCCGCAGCAGTCCCTCGTGTTCGCGAATACTGCCCTCGAGCAGATGCGTGGCACCCAACTGCGCACCGATCTCCCTTGCGGTCAGCTTCTGGCTCAGCTGCGGTAGAAAAGACGAGGTGCGAGAGATGACCCGCAAACCACGCACTCGGGTCAGACTGTTGATGATCTCTTCCGGCAGGCCGAAGGCCAGGTAGTCCCTGTCGCCCGCCGGCGTGTAATCGGCGAAAGGCAGCACTGCAACCACCGGAGAGGGCTGCGCAGTTCTCTTTTTTGAATCCGGAGCGGGCTTAAGGAGCAGCCACCCGGTCATTAGCAATGTACCCAGCGCCAGTACCGCTGCTGTAAACCAGGCTCCGCGGGGCCTGCCCGGCGCGGCTGCAGGTGCCGGTGGTGGTGCGGCGACCGACGGACCTACGGCCCGGGCACTGAAAAGGTACCCGCGACGAGGCAGCGTCTTGACCGCTTGCCGGCCCTCTTCGCCCAGAGCACGGCGGATATCTACCAGGCACTGCACCAGGCTGTCGTCGGTGACGACCGCCTCACCCCAAATTTTGTCGAAGAGCTCTTCCTTGCTGATCAGGCGGTCGGGATTGGCCGCCAGGTACTGCAGGACACGAAACGATTGTGGTCGCAGCGTAATGGTCTCCCCGGCCCGCAGCACCGCCGCTCGACTTGAGTCGATCGCAAAATGCTCGTACTGCCGGAGCACCTCGGCGGTCGTTGAAGAAGTCATTCACACACCGTCATTAGCGTCATTTTCCCCAAAGTTCGCGCTGATTTCGTGAACTTTCGTCCAATTTTCGTCCCTGCATAGGCTGCAGCTCTTAGCCTTGCAAGTGCTAAATCTGTCCTGACAAATCAATCCAGGGAGTGCCCGATAATGAAGCAGTCGATTCTCATAGTCATCACCTTGTCCACCTTTCTGCTGGGTGGCTGTAAGATCCGCATTGAGGTCCCTGAGGGTGGCCGCGTTACCACCGAGTCCGGTAACTACACCTGCGAGAGCGGCTTGGTGTGTGAAATCGATGTCGTGGACCTGTTCTTTGATGAAACCTTCAGTGGCGACCCGGCGAGCGGATACCGGTTTGATAGCTGGCTGAAGCGCCAGCGCGGCTTATGTGGTAGCTCTGATGAGGCATGCCGACTCTTTACGTC
>CAXBBA010000247.1:0-4424 GCA_963973805.1 uncultured Halieaceae bacterium
GCCACCCAGGCGGCCGGCATATTCCTTCATGATGTCACCGGCGCGGATACGATCCGTCTGGTCCTTCGTTACGCCAGCCACCAGGGCGATCTTGTCGTCCCCCGTCGCTGCCAGCAGGATCGCGGCGCTGCCGAGCTTGTTCTTGCACTGGTCCATGATGCCGCGCAGGGCACCGGCATCGGCGCCATCGACTACGGTAGCCAGCACCTTGATGCCGTCCACTTCGACGGCGCTGGCGGTGATGTCACTGCCCGTGGACGAAGCCAGTTTCTGCTTGAGCCGCGCCAGCTCCTTCTCGAGGTCCCGCTGCTGGCTGCGCAGCGCGGAGACCTTGTCCACGACGTTCTCCGTCGTCCCCTTCACCACCTCGCACACGCCTTCGAGCGCTGCATCCACGCTGCGGATGACCGCCAGCGCGTTCGCGCCGGTCACGGCTTCCATGCGTCGCACCCCGGAGGCGAGACCGCCTTCGGAGGTGATGCGAAACAGACCGATGTCACCGGTGCGGTCCACATGGGTGCCACCGCAGAGTTCCACTGAGAAGCGCTCCGAACCCATAGTGAGCACGCGCACTTCGTCGCCATACTTCTCGCCAAAGAGCGCCATGGCACCGGCGGCCTGGGCCCCTTCCATGGTCATGAGTTCCGTGGTGACCGCCGTGTTGGCGCGAATCTGATCGTTCACCAGGTCTTCCACTTCGCGGATTTCGTCCGCGGTCATTGCCTGACCGTGGGAGAAGTCAAAACGCAGGCGCTGGGCATCGACCAGGGAGCCCTTCTGGGCCACATGATCCCCCAGCACCTTGCGCAGCGCTGCGTGCAGCAGGTGCGTCGCCGAGTGATTCAGGCGCGTCTGCTCCCGCAGGCTGTTGTCTATGGTCGCGCGCAGGGAGTCCCCCGTCGCCACGCTGCCCTCGAGCACGCGCACATGGTGCAGGTGATGCCCCTGGGCCTTGGTGGTATCCGTGACCTGCAGGCGCACACCGGGTCCGGTGAGATAGCCCTGGTCGCCCACCTGGCCACCGGACTCGCCGTAGAACGGCGTGCTGTCGAGGACCACCACGCCCTCATCCCCCGCCACCAGTTGTTCGACGCTCTCGCCGCCGCCCAACAGCAGGCGCACCTGGCCTTCGCCGTCGGCACTGTCATAGCCCGTGAAGGTGGTCTCTCCATCGAGCTTGAGCGTGCTGTTGTAGTCCACTTTGAAGGCATCGCCTTCCTTGGACCGCGCCCGCTGGCCATCGCGGCCTCGTAGCCCTCCATGTCCAGGGTCAGGTCGCGTTCCCGGGCGATGTCGTTGGTCAGATCCACGGGGAAGCCGTAGGTATCGTAGAGGCGAAACACCAGGTCCCCGGGAATCACCGAGCCATCCATCGCTGCCAGGACGTCTTCGAGGATGCCCATGCCCTGGTCCAGGGTGCGGGCGAACTGCTCCTCTTCGCCACGGATGGCTTTTTCGATGGCCTGCTGCTGGCGCACCAGCTCCGGGTAGGCCTCACCCATCTGCTCCACCAGCGGAGCGACCAGGCGATGGAAGAACAGGTCCTGGGCGCCGAGCTTGTTCCCGTGGCGGATGGCGCGACGCATGATGCGGCGCAGCACATAGGAGCGACCCTCATTGCCCGGCAGCACGCCGTCCACGATCAGGAACGCACAGGAACGGATGTGGTCTGCGATCACCCGCAAGGACGAAACACTGCGGTCCGCAACGCCCAGGAGCTCGCCGGCGGCATTGATCAGCGCCTGGAACAGGTCGATCTCGTAGTTGGAATGCACGCCCTGCATCACGGCGGCGATGCGCTCCAGCCCCATGCCCGTATCCACCGAGGGCTTGGGCAGCGGCGTCATCTCGCCATCGGCGCTGCGATTGAACTGCATGAACACCAGGTTCCAGATCTCGATGTAGCGATCCAGATCATCGTCTTCACTGCCCGGAGGGCCACCGGGGACGTCGGGACCGTGGTCATAGAACACCTCGGAGCAGGGACCGCAGGGCCCCGTATCGCCCATCTGCCAGAAGTTGTCTTCATCCAGGCGCGAGATGCGCTCCTTTGGGAAGCCGATGTCATCGATCCAGATCTGCTCCGCCTCATCGTCGGAGATGTGCACCGTGACCCACAGGCGCTCCGGCGGCAGGCCGAGCCGAACCGTGAGGAACTCCCACGCGAAGCGAATCGCCTCGCGCTTGAAGTAGTCGCCGAAGCTGAAGTTGCCCAGCATTTCGAAGAAGGTGTGGTGGCGGGCCGTGTAGCCGACGTTCTCCAGGTCGTTGTGCTTGCCACCGGCACGCACGCAGCACTGGGAGCTGACCGCACGCTGGTAGGAGCGGGTCTCCGCGCCCAGGAACACATCCTTGAACTGGTTCATGCCCGCATTGGTGAACAGCAGCGTGGGATCGTTGCCAGGCACCAGGGAACTGCTAGGTACACGCTGGTGACCCTGGGCTTCAAAATAGGCCAGGAAGGCCTCACGGATTTCGACCGTTTTCATCGTCTGAACTCTGATTGTTGTGCCGGAGCCGGTATCAACCGACCATTCGTCCCTCGGCGAGCTCGCGCCCGGCGATAATGTGCAGGTGCAGGTGGTACACCGTCATGCCCACGCCTTCACCATTGTTGATGATCAGGCGAAAGGCATCGTCCACACCCAGCTCGCGCGCCACCGTGCCCGCGGCGAGCATCAGGTGCCCGAGCAGCGCCTGATCCTCGGCCTGGGCCTCGGCCAGCGTGGCGATCTGCTTCTTCGGG
Organism: uncultured Halieaceae bacterium; assembly: GCA_963973805.1. Lineage (GTDB taxonomy): Bacteria > Pseudomonadota > Gammaproteobacteria > Pseudomonadales > Halieaceae > Congregibacter. Next base: position 2,747 of record CAXBBA010000247.1, read on the forward strand.
ATCACCAGCACATGCACGGGCGCCTGGGGGTTGATGTCTTTGATCGCTATGCAGTGCTCATCCTCGTAGACCTTGTCCGCGGGGATCTCGCCCTTGATGATTTTTGTGAAGATGCTGTCGCTCATAACCCCGTCCGGGCCTCTCTGCCCATCCTGTTAACGGCGGCCCGGGCCGCTCGGCTGGTTGATATCGTGGGCTTCAGCCCAGTTTTTCGTCTGCGGTCAGCTGCCGCGCCTGTTCCTCGAGCATGACGGGGATGCCGTCGCGCACGGGATAGGCCAGACCGCTGGCCTTGCAGACCAGCTCCTGAGTGTCCTCGTGGTACTCCAGGGGCGCCTTGCTCACGGGGCAAACGAGGATGGAAAGCAGCTTTTTGTCGATCACGGGTGGGCACCAAAAAAAATAGGGCAGAATTATACGCTTTTGCTTCGCCGAGCGTTATCCCCCGCGGGCCCCTTGCGATCACGGCATCCCTGCGCGAAACTCGACTTCCCCCCCCGGATTGCGGAACCCGCCATGTCCCCTGCCCTGAGAGTCTCCATCATCGTGCTCACCCTGGTTTTCGGCGGCGCCGCCCGTGCCGACCACCACGAAGACGCCCTCCCCGACTACGCACAGCGAGCCATGGCCATCGAGGTGGATGCCCAGGTGGTCGCCGTTGACGCCCAGACCCGGGAACTGGTGCTGCAGCTGCCCACGGGCCAACAGATAACCACTGTCGTGGACCCCGCCGTGGAGCGCCTGGGCGAGGTCGACGCGGGGGACTTTCTCGTTGTCACCTATCTCGCGGCCCTCGCAGCGGAGTTGCGCGAACCCACGGAAGAGGAGCTGGCCAACCCCTGGATAGAAGACTTCGAGTCCGACGCATCCCCTGACGACATGACACCGGGCGGCGCCGCCGTCAGCGCCGTACGCGCCGTGTGCACCATCGAGGGCATGAATCGGCTGCTGGGAACCGTGACGATCCTGGACTCCCGTGGCAAGGCTCATGTAATCGGCGACGTGGCGCCGGAGCGCATCACCACCCTGAGCATTGGTCAATCCGTGGTCATCAGCTTCACCCAGGCTGTCGCCGTGGGTATCGAGAAGATTGCCAGGGCCGAGTGAGGGCCTAGGGAGCGCCGTCACTCATCGGCGGCACCAGCAACTGGGGATCGATGCGCCGATCCCGCCAGCTCATGCGCCAGTCCAGATGGGGGCCCGTTGCGCGCCCCGTAGACCCAACGGCGCCCAGCGGATCCCCCGCCTCCAGCTCATCGCCCACCTCCACAGTCACTTCGCTCATGTGGAGGAAGGACGAAGACAGGCCATAACCGTGGTCCAGGATCACGGTCCCACCGGAGTAAAACAGGTCCCCTTCGGCGAGGGTCACGCGCCCCGCCGCCGGTGCGTGCACCACGGTACCCGTCGGCCGCGCGATATCCACGCCGTAGTGCGGCGTGCCCGCCTTGCCGTTATAGAAGCGCTGGCTGCCATAGATGCCGGATATGGGCCCTGTCAGAGGCCAGCGGAAGCCACCAGCGACCTGGCTCAGCCAGTCGTCGCGCTCAATGCGCTGCGCCTTGGCGGCTTGCACGAGCGCGCGCTCCCGACGAATTCGTTCGAGTTGCTCCGGCGGCGGTGTCACGGTGCGCTGGGGCACACCCTCAACGCGCTGGATACGGTAGTCCCGGGCGCT
>CAXBBA010000248.1:0-4417 GCA_963973805.1 uncultured Halieaceae bacterium
GCCCTCGCCGATACCCTGCGCACGCAGCCCTCCGTTGCCGTATCCAACACGGGCGGTCTGGGCAAAGTGACCTCCCTGCGCATCCGGGGCGAAGAGGGCTTTCGTACCATGGTGCTCCTGGATGGCATCGATATGGCGGACCTGACGTCACCCCAGGTCTCCCCCCGCATCGACCAGCTTCTCAGCGCCGGAATCGAGCGCATAGAAATCCTCCGGGGCCCCCAGGGTCTGGCCTACGGTGCCGACGCCGGCGGCGTGGTCAATATGCGCTCCCAATCCCCCGATGAGGGCTTCGGCGGCCGAGCTTCCGCCGAGACTGGCCGCTACGGCACTACGCAATTCAGCGGCAGCGTCGGCGCGGATCTGGGCGCCGCGGACTTCATTGTTTCGGCGTCACAGCTGGATACCGATGGCTTCAACTCCCGCAGCATCGACAGCGAGACCCCGGATGACGACGGCTATGAGAATACCTCGCTCCATGCCAGGGCCGGGTGGGACGTGAGCGACGCCCTGCGCCTCGAAGCGGTACTGCGCAGCATCGATGGCGAGAGCGACTACGACGGATGCTACAGCGCGAGCTTCAGCCTCACCCACGACTGCCGCAGCGATTTCGAGCAGGACAGCTGGCTGTTGCGCGCCGAGCTCGAAACGGGCGCCGTGAACCATGAGCTGTCCTACGCTGAGAGCGACACGGACAGCGCGTCGTTCAGCGACGGCGTGTTTTCCTTTGGATCCGAGGGCAGCCTGAAGCGCCTGAGCTATGTGGGTCGGTGGCAGGCCGGAGACGCGACGGCGATCGTGTTCGGCCTCGATCACGAGAATGAGTCCATCGACAATGGCAGCCTGGATCGCGATCGCGACCAGGCGGGTGTGTTCGCCGAGTACCAGGGTCGCTTCGACCAGCTGACCGTCACCGCCGGCGTGCGCTACGACGATAACGACGACTTCGGTGAGTTCTCCACCTACCGGGTCAGCGCCGCCTACGTCCTTCCCGTCGCCGCCGGAGACCTCAAGTTCAAGGCAGCCTACGGCACAGGCTTCCGCGCCCCGAGCCTCTACGAAGTCGGCTACAACCTGAGCCCCAGTGGCCGCCCGCCCGCATCGGACACCCAGCTGCAGGAAGAAACCAGCGAAGGCTACGACCTCGGCATCGTGTGGGCCCTGGACAACGGTGCCTTCCTGGAGCTCACCTGGTTCGACCAGTCCGTGGACGACCTGATTGAATTCGACCTGGTCGCCTACTCCGGCTATCTTCAGACCAGCGGAGAAACGGACTCGCGAGGCGTGGAACTGGCCGGTCGCCTGCCCCTCCCCGGTGGCTTGGAGATTTTGGGGAACTTCACCTGGAACGACACGGAAACTCCCGCGGGGGAGCAGCGCCTGCGTCGTCCGGAGCAACTCATGAACCTGACCCTCAACTATCGGAGCATGGGGGAGCGACTGTTGATGGGTGTGAACCTGCGCTCGTCCCGGGATGCGATCGACATCGGCAACGTTGCGCTGGATGACTACACGGTGCTGGACCTCAACGCCAGCTACCGCTTCACGCCAGCAACCACAGCCTACCTCCGTCTCGAAAACGCGCTGGACGAGGAGTACGAAGAGGTGATCTCATACAATGTGGCCGGAGCAGCGGCCTACGCAGGGGTACGGTTTGAGTTCTGACGAGCAGAAGAACACCCGCCACAAGGCGGCGATGGAAAAGCAGAAAGAAAAAGTGGATGCCGCCATCGCCGCCGCCGATGACGAGCGGGGCATTGCCCTGCTCCTCACGGGCAACGGCAAGGGCAAGACCAGTTCCGCCTTCGGCATGGTGATGCGCGCCCTCGGCTATGGCCAGAAGGTGGCCGTGGTGCAATTCATCAAGGGCGTGCAACTCTCCGGCGAGGAGATTTACCTGCGGGACCGCTGTCCCGACGTGGAGTTTTACCAGATGGGTACGGGCTTCACCTGGGACACCCAGGATCGCAGCGGAGATATCGCCGCGGCCAAGGCCACCTGGGCCAGGGCCCGTCCGATGCTCGAGAACCCGGCCTTTGACCTGGTGGTGCTGGACGAACTGACCTACATGCTTTCCTACGGTTACCTGCCGGAGGACGAAGTGCTGGACGCCATTCGCAACCGTCCCCGGGAGCAGAGCATCGTCGTCACCGGACGCGGCGGCGGCAGCGCGCTGCGCGAGGTGATGGACACGGTGTCGGAGGTGAAGGAAATCAAGCACGCGTACAAAGCCGGGATCAAGGCACGCCAGGGTGTGGACTACTGAGCCCGGACCATGGGTCCCTCCCCCTTGTGTTCCTGCTGCCTGAGCCTGCTGTTGGTGCTCCTCGGCGGCTGCGGCGAATCCCCGCCCGAGGACAGCGCCGGCGAGTCCCGCCCCCGACGCGTTGTGAGCCTGGACTACTGCGCGGACCAGTACCTGCTGCAGCTGGCGGACCGGGAGCAAATCCTCGCGCTCTCCCCCGATGCGACCAGCCCTTTTTCCTACCTCCGCGAACAGGCCCGGGACATGGACACAGTGCGTGCCGTCGCCGAGGATGTGTTGATCCTGAATCCGGACCTGATCATACGCAGCTACGGTGGGGGCGCGACGGCAACCGCCTTCTTCGAGCGCGCCGGCGTACCCGTGCTGCAGCTGCCCTGGATCCAGTCCGTGGACGGTGACGATGAGAACGGGATTCCCGGCGCCATCCGCCTCGTTGCGGCCCGACTGCAGCAGACAGCCCGCGGCGACGCTCTCATCGACGGGTACCGCCAACGGCTGGCGCGCCTGCGCGCATCGAGTCCCCCGGGCAATCTGCTGTACATGAGCGCCGGCGGTTACACCTCGGGCCCCGGCACACTGATTCACGACATGATCGCCACCGCCGGGCTCGCCAACTACATGGAACGCCCCGGCTGGCATCCCCTGCCCCTCGAAACCATGGTGTACGAGACCCCCGACCGCGTGGGCGCCGCATTCTTTCGCAGCGTGAATCGCGAACAACAGAACTGGAGCGCCTCCCGCCATCCCGTCGCCACGGCGCTGAGGGACCGCAGCACCAGCGTCGTCCTCGACGGTGCGAGCACCGCCTGCGGCGGCTGGTTTATCGCCGATGCCATGGAAGCGCTGCACAGCGCGGAGCGCCCGTGAGTCGCGGCGCCACTCTCAACCTGTCCCTGGCGCTGCTGTGCCTCGTGGCGCTCATCGGCGCCTGCCTGCTGGGATCCACGCCGCTGCCCCTCGAGAGCGTGCTCCGGGCGCTGGCAGGCATGGGGCCGGAGACGAACCAGATCGTGGTGTGGAGCATCCGCCTGCCCCGCGCGCTGGCAGCGCTGCTGGTTGGCTTCACCCTCGGCGTGTGCGGTGCGGCCCTGCAGGGGCTGTTGCGCAATCCCCTGGCGGAACCGGGGGTACTGGGCATATCCGCGACCTCGACACTCATGGCCACGGTGGTGATCTATTTCAACGTCGTCCGCCTCTCGCCCTGGATGCTGCCCCTGGGTGCCATCGCCGGCGCCCTGCTGAGCACGGCGCTGCTGGCTGCCGCAGCGGCGCGCACCCGGTCCGTGGTAACGCTGATCCTCATTGGCTTCGGCCTGTCCAGCTTCGCCGGTGCCTTCATGAGCCTGCTCCTGAATCTGGCAGAGGAAGCCGCCGAGACCTCGGGCCTGAATGTGTCTCGCCTGCGCCTGCGCACCGTGCTCGGTTCAGGCCTGGCGATCGGAGCCGCGATCTCCCTCGCGGGTGCCATCGGCTTTGTCGGCCTGGTCGCGCCCCATGTCGTGCGCCCCCTGGTGCAGCACGACCCCGCCCGCAGCCTGCTGCCCTCGGGCCTGCTGGCGGGACTGCTGCTGGTGCTGGCGGATATCGGCGTACGCCTCGTTCCCACATCCTTCGAGCTGAATCTCGGCGTTATCGCCGCCGTGCTCGGGGCGCCGGTCTTCATCTGGCTGGTAATGCGTCGGGAGGCTCACCGTGACTGAGTTGAGCATAGATCGCCTGTGTGTCCGCGTCGGCGCCAAGTCCCTCGTGGAGCAGGTCAGTTTCGAGGTGAAGGGCGGACAGTTCGCCGTGCTCCTCGGTCCCAACGGGGCCGGCAAGACCTCCCTGCTGCGCGCGATCATGGGCGCGCTACCGGCACACTCCGGCCACGTGCACATCGATGGCAAGGACATCGCCACCCTCGATCGCCTGGCCCGCGCCCGCCATCTCTCCTATCTGCCCCAGCAACGCAGCTTGGCCTGGCCCCTTCCGGTACGGGAGGTGGTCGCCCTCGGGCGCTACTGCCACGGCCTTCGCGGCAACACCCCCTCCGCCGACGACGAACGGGCGATCCAGCATGCGCTCGAGGCCACGGACCTGGGCGCCCTGGCGCAGCGCGCCACGAACACCCTGTCCGGCGGCGAACTGGCGCGCGTCCACTGCGCCCGGGCC
>CAXBBA010000249.1:0-4393 GCA_963973805.1 uncultured Halieaceae bacterium
CCAGAAGCAAGAGGCCTTCTATCGCACGGGCACTCGCATTTTCAACAAGAAGGGATTCAATGGTACCTCGCTGGACGAGATCGCGGAGCAACTCAACGTATCGAAAGGTGCCTTCTACTACCATATTCGCAACAAGGAAGACCTTCTGTGCGCCTGCTATGAGCGCTCCATTGCGATCACACAAAAGATTCAGGAGCGCGCCCGAAACACCGATGGCAATGGACTGCAGAAGCTCGACGAGACGGCGCGCCGGATCTTCCACGTGCAGAATTCGAGTCCCGGGCCACTGATCCGCTACAACACCATCACGGCGCTACCCACGAAACGGCGCCTGGAAATACTGGCGGCAACCGAGACCAGTAACGAACTGTTCGATCGCTTTATCAAAGAGGGCAAGGCCGATGGAAGCATTCGCGACGTCAACCCCTTCCTCGCCCGAAGCCTCATGACGGGCAGCATCAACGCTTCCATGGATATCAGCACCTGGCGTCGCGTCGACGATCTGGACCAGGCTGCGGTCGACTACTTCGATATTTTTTACAACGGTTTGTTGCCCTGAACCGTGCACAGATAACGCGAGGACACTGATTCATGAGCGATTTCGTCGAAGAACTTCTTGCCTGTCTTGAGGTAAAACGCATCGACACCTACCTTTTCACCGGTAACAGCCCGGAACGTCCCCGGCGTATCTTTGTCGGCCAGGTGCTGGCCCAGAGCCTGAATGCCGCGAACCGGTCCATCGAAGGTGATCGCGTCGCGCACTCGATGCACGCGCACTTTCTCCGTCCCGGCGATCCCAGCAAGCAGATCGTGTTCGAGGTGGACCCCACCAGGGACGGCCGGAGCTTCGCAACGCGACGCGTGGTCGCCAAGCAGGATGGCAAGCCGATTTTCATCACCTCCGTGTCCTACCAGACGATTGAGGAGGGCCTGGAACACCAGGCGCAGATGCCCGCCGTCGCCGCGCCAGAGACACTCCAGACGGACTATGAATACTGGCAGGAGATGGCCCAGAAGTATCCCGACCGCTTCGACAAGCCCCTGGCGGGAGCCGTGGAACGCCGCGTAGTCAATCGGCGAGACTACATGGAACCCAAGCCCCAAGATCCCATCACCCACATGTGGTTCCGCGTCCAGGGAGAACTCGGTGACGACCCCAATCGCCATCAGACACTCATCGCATTCATGTCGGACTTTGCCCTGCTGGGCGCTGCGATGCTGCCCCACCCCTATACGGCGATGAGCAAGAAGATACAGGCGGCCAGCCTGGATCACGCGATCTGGTTCCACCGTCCGGGGCGGGCCGATGATTACCTGCTGTACAGCATGGACAGCCCCAACGCCGGCGGCGGCCGGGGCTTCAGTCGGGGACAGTTCTTTGACCAGTCGGGACGCCTGATCGCATCCACAGCTCAGGAAGCCCTCATCCGCTTGCGCCCCGCGTCGCCCTGAGGGAGAAGGCCCCACCGCACCTCAGTTGACGTGGGTGTCCATCTCTTCGCCGAGGCTCAGCAATCGCAGGTCCGTCCCGGTTTGCTCCAGCTGCGTGATGGAGGCATTGGCGGGCCAGAAGACCAGCGTATCGTCCCGGCCCTGCAGGTGCCCCACCACGGTGTTGATCACGAGAAAGTGCGTGAACACCACCGTCTGAGGCGGCAGCTCTGTCAGAGCCCGGAGAATATCGCCTCGCCACGCGACGAGACCATCGTCCTGGCCACTCCACTGTCCCGCCATGAAACTGCGCAGCCAGTTCTGGCGCTCTTCCAGAGGAACGGGCGAGGGAATTTCTCGAAAGCGCTCATCAATTCGCAATTCAAGGCCGAGGGCTCCGGCGAGGGGGCGGGCGGTCTCCCTGGCCCGCTGCAGAGGGCTCGACACCAGCGTCGCCCCCTCACCCACGAGGCCTGCGAGTCTCTGCGCTGCTGTCTCTGCCTGCTCACCTCCAAGCTGCGACAGCCCCGGGTCCGGACTCTGCCCCCAGCTCGCCTCCGCTTCGCCGTGGCGCACCAGATAAATACTTCCCGGCGCGGGACTCAACGGTAGGTCACCAGTTTTTCATCCCGCTCTACGCTGAGCTGGCGCAGGAAGGAGCAGTCATTGAAGGACGACAGGGACACGCGCTCAGCGCTGTAGAAGAGCTGCGTCACGGAGCAATTGAACATCGGTTCATAGAGCTGGTAGGTGGCAGACCCGGGCAAACCCAGGACGGCAGCAACCAGCACGGCAATGGTGCCACCAGAGGTGAACACACCCACGGTTTTTCCGCCCCCCTGCTCTGTCATGATATCCCTGAGCATGCTGTGCACATTGGAGGAATATTCCTCCCAGCTCTGGATCTCGGGATGGCTGCACTCCGGGGATACCCAGTAGTTGAACACGGCTTCAATGGCTTTCTGGAAGCGCTTGCTGGAGTTGAGCCCCTGATCGACGATGGCGCGAAGGTCCGGGCGGGACTCCAGCACCTCTGGCAACAGATGCTCGAGCTGCTCGTCATTGCGCACCTCATCCAGGCGGGAATCCACGCGGATGGAGGGCGCTTCGCTCTGGGCTGCGAGGGCCAGGCTCGCCGTGTCCCGCTGCCGTTCCAGCGTACCCGCATAGGCCGCATCGAAGCGCACGCCGGTACGTGCGAGGTACTCTCCGGTCAGTCGCGCCTGGTGCCGGCCGAGTTCCGAAAGGCAGTCGTAGTTGTCGGATCCAAAGGACGCTTGTCCATGGCGTATGAGATAAATGGTTGCCATCAGGCTCTCCGTTGAGTCGCCTCGTCCCGCGGGAATCGCAGGCGGCGACGATAGGGGTAAAAGGATTCCACGTAACCCGAGCGGATCTGCTCCTGCAGCGACTGCCAGAACGCCGCGTCATACAGGTCCGAGTGGCTGCCATCGAAGGCTTTGCGGGCGCGCTGGTTTCCCGAGAAAAACAGGCGGAACTCTTCGGGGAAAATGTCGTTGGCCCCCACGGTGTACCAGGGCTGGCTCGCCATCTCTTCCATTTCGTTGCGCGGTTCGGGGATCCGCCGGAAGTTACAATCCAGCAGGGGTACGATCTCATCGTAGTCGTAGAACACGACGCGACCGTGGCGCGTTACACCAAAGTTCTTGAGCAGCATGTCCCCGGGGAAGATATTCGCTGCGGCAAGCTCCTTGATCGCATTCCCATACTCGATCATTGCTGATTCCAGCGCCTCGTCGCTGGCATCCTGCAGAAACAGGTTCAGCGGGGTCATGCGCCGTTCCACGTACAGGTGCCCGATGACCAGGGCCTTACCCTGCTCCGTGATCTGCGATGGTGCCACCTCCATAAGTTCTTCCATCAGCTCGTCCGAGAAGCGATCCCGGGCAAAGGCCAGATTGGTGAACTCCTGGGTATCGGCCATGCGACCCGCCCGATCGGCGCGCTTCACGAGACGGTATTTCTCCATCACCTCTTCCCGCGTCACTTCCTTGGGTGGCGTGAAGCGGTCCTTGATGATCTTGAACACAAAGGGATAGGACTCAAGGGTGAATACGCTCATGACCATGCCCTTGATGCCCGGCGCGATCTCGAACTTGTCCGTAGTGGACTCCATGTGACGCACGGCGTTGCGATGAAAATAGGTCTTGCCGTGTTTGTGAAAGCCCATGCAGTTGTAGATTTCAGAGATGGGCTTGGCGGGCATGAGCTTCGCCAGAAACAGCACATACTGCGACGGTATCGTCGCATCAATCATGAAGTAGGAGCGCGTGAAGCTGAACACCACGCTGACCATGTCCGAGCCGAACAGCACGGTATCGACGTACACGCTGCCATTTTCCGTGTGCAGGATCGGCAGCACGAAAGGCACCTGCCCCCTGCCGGACAGGATGCGCCCCACCACATAGGCTCCCTTGTTACGGTAGAAGTGGTTCGTGAGCACTTCCAGGCGCATGTCGTCAGGATCGAGGGTGAAGTCCGGGGCCGAGCTCAGCTGCCGGTCCACCGCCTCCCTGATAAAACCGATGTCCCGCTCCACGTCTTCATAGGGGATGTTCAGGCGGTAGTCGTCCAGAAGCTGGCGCAGAGTGCCCTCCACGCCACCGTCCACCTTGTAGTGGCGCAGCACCAGGGTGCTGTCGGCCAACGGGATATCACCCTGGGACGAGAACACGAAGGCGAAGTCGTTGCGCACCTGACGGTGCTCGAACACGGCGTTGTACACCGAGTTATAGAACGTTTCGGCAATCTCGAAATTGTTGTGGTTGCGTATCAGGCCTGCGTAGATCCGCCGGGTATCGCGCCAGAAGTCGAAGTTCTGGAGGTCCTCACCGGCGACAAGCTTGACCGTGCCAAGCACTGCCGAGAGCTTCTGCTTGTACAGGTCGATGCGCTCCGTGCCTGCCGCGTGCATGCCCAGCCAGTCGGCATTCTCGAAGCG
>CAXBBA010000250.1:0-4389 GCA_963973805.1 uncultured Halieaceae bacterium
CCGCCACGCCGCGAGGGCGGCGACTTCTGCAGCGACCACGGATTTCATGGCGCGGCGACTGCCGAAAAACATGCTGACGCGCTGGTCCACGAGCAGATGCACACTGCGCTCGCGCTCTTCGGTGTAGACACGCACGTGGGGCTTGCCGGTGCGGTTGGTGACCTTCCAGTCCATGGTGCGAATGTCATCACCGGGACGGTAGTGGCGCAGCTCTTCAAAATTCAGACCCCGGCCCCGGAGCCGGGAGCCATGGCGCCCCGTCAGGACGCTGCGAACGGGTTGGCGGGGAAGAAAGGAAAATCCCCGGGCACGGAACTCCAGAGCTCGCAGGTGCGCAAGACTCGCTGCGACACGATCGTCCCGGGTCGCATTTGCTGTCCTGTTACTGCCGCCCAGCCAGCTCATGGCGTCAGGCCGCCGCAACCTGTTGCAGGATTTCGTCGATGACCTCTTCGGCGCTGATGTTCTCGGCCAGGGCGTCGTAGCTGAGGATCAGCCGGTGCCGAAGCACGGAGTGCGCGACGCCGCGCACATCTTCCGGGGTGACGTAGTCCCGTCCCGCCAGCCAGGCGGCGGCACGGGCGCATTTGTCGAGGGCGATGCTCGCCCGCGGGCTGGAGCCCACGCGGATCCAGTCCTTCAGGCGCGACTCTGGGTAGCGCGCCGGTTCCCGCGTCGCCATCACCAGGGCCACCACGTATTTGTCGATGTTCGGCGACACCTGGATTGTTCCGAGGGCGCTGCGCGCAGCAAAAACCAGATCCTGGGAAAGGCGGGGCTCTTCAACGGCGGCACCGCCTTCTTCACCGCGCACCAGGCGGATAATGCCTTCTTCCGCGGCATCGTCGGGGTAGTCCACATTGATCTTCATGATGAAGCGGTCCATCTGCGCTTCGGGCAGGGGATAGGTGCCTTCCTGCTCGATGGGATTCTGCGTCGCCAGCACCATGAACAGGGGCGGAAGCTCGTAGCTCTGACCGGCCACGGTCACCGTACGCTCCTCCATGGCCTCCAGCAGCGCGGCCTGGACCTTGGCCGGCGCCCGGTTGATCTCATCGGCGAGCACAATGTTGTTGAACACGGGGCCCTGCTGAAAGCGCAGTTCCTGGCGTCCTTCCACCTCCTGGTATATCTCGGTGCCCGTGACATCCGAGGGCAGCAGATCCGGCGTGAACTGAATACGACCCAGGCTCGCCTCAAGCACGCGGGCGAGGGTTTTGACGCTGCGGGTCTTGGCGGTGCCCGGCAGACCCTCGAGGAGCACGTTGCCGTTGGTCAGCAGGGCGAGGATCAGTGTGCGCGTAACCTGCTCCTGGCCAATCACGGCGCGGTTCATGGCGTCGCTCAGTTGGGCAAACGCCTGTTGGTGGTCGCTCATTACGTTATGTTCCTGGTCTGGGTCCCCTCGGGATTGTGCCAGTTTCTGGCACTGTTGTTACACCCTCGACCCTTGTGCCTTGTTCCGGTCGGAGCAGACGCCATCCCTTTGCGCTGCTCGCGCATCTCCATCGGCGCCAGGACATGGAACGGCGCGCTCGACGGACGCGCAAAGGGATACCGTCCGCTCCGCCACCTTTTTGTATTGTAGTGAAACATTGCGCAACACGCTGAAATAGCGCAATTACCTGCTAGTAAAGCCTCAAAACACGCGACATCTCACCTCGACTGTTTCATCCCGTTGCGCTACGCTTCGTTTGGAGTGGGGGGTAAATGGGGGGTAAGAGCGTGGCGCTGACACCGGCAGACTGTGACCGCATCACCCGTCGCGGGCGACATCTGGATGCTGAAGGACTGTACCTCCTGGTTGCCAGAGGCGGCAGCAAAAACTGGATCTATCGCTACCAACATGAAGGGCGTCGGCGAGAGCTTGGGTTAGGCGGCTATCCGGCGGTGAGTTTGGCCAAGGCGCGGATGCGCCGAGACGCAGCGCGGGATCAGCGCCAGCAAGGCCACGACCCGCTTGAGGTCCGCGATCGTCAGAGGGCCCAGCTACGCGCGCAGATGGCTGCTGAAACGGCAGAGCGAGAGCGTGCCGCCATGACCTTCCTGCGCGTCGCCGATGAGTTTATCGACAACAACGCGGCGGGTTGGACGAACCGGAAGCACGGGCAGCAGTGGCGCAATACGCTGAAGACGTATGCCTTTCCGATATTGGGTGTCGTGCCCGTAGGTGAAGTCACCACGGATCAGGTGCTGCAGGTGCTCACCCCCATCTGGACCGAGAAGACCGAAACCGCGAAACGGTTGCAGGGCCGCATCGAACGCGTTCTGGACTACGCGACGACAAAGGGCCATCGTGAGGGTGATAATCCTGCTCGCTGGCGGGGGCACCTCGACAACGTGCTGCCCAGGCCCGGCAAGGTTCACCGCGTGGAGCACCAGCGGGCGCTGCCATATCTAGAGGCCCCCGAGCTCGCGGCGAAACTCACGGATGTCGATACCGCCGCGGGTCGCGCTCTTCTGCTGACACTACTGTGTGCGACCCGGACCAGTGAAACCCTGGAAGCGACCTGGTCGGAAATCGACCTTGATCGGAAGGAATGGCGTATTCCCGCTGTGCGCATGAAAGCGGGCAAGGAGCACCGCATACCGCTCTGTGATGCAGCCGTTGCCGTGCTGAAGACCCAGTCAGTTCATCAGGGCGAGAGGGGAGACTGGGTCTTCCCCGGACAAAAGCGCGGTAAATGCCTGAGCAATATGGCCATGACGAATGTGCTGAAGCGTACGGACTGGCTGGAACGAACGAGTGTCCACGGCCTTCGAAGCACCTTTCGTGACTGGGTGGGTGAGAAGACACGCTACCCCGAACGCATGGCCGAGGTGGCGCTAGCGCATCAACTTACCGACAAAGTTCAGGCGGCCTATTTTCGCGCCGACCTTATGGAGCAGCGGCGAGAGATGATGAATGAGTGGGCCGCATTCCTCGGATGTGATTCAGTTGTTGCCTAGTGTCACGCCGTCAACCGACATGCTCGGCCTCTTTGGTTCTTTCGATGGTGACCGAGACGTGAGCTGCATGGCGCCGGCTACCGGATCGCGGTTGGGGCGGTAGCGATATGTCATCAGACATGGAGTCTCGGATCGAACAAGTGCCGGGCGTGTTGGTAGCAATGCGTCAGCGCGCGACCTAAGCGGCGTCATGTGAATACCTCAACTTAACTATTCGTGAGGTTCGCCCAGATCGGCTTGTCTCCCGCCGTTTTTGGACAAAGTTGCCCGATGACTTCCTTACCTGTCTAAAAGCCATTGCGTCGTCAAAAGCTGATCCGGATCTCACTGCATGATCTACAGCCCAGCCGAACATTGGCAGCCAAAAATGCGGAATACCTCAGGCGGCCCGTCACCGAGCCAGCGGCGGCAGGCGATACCAGAGCGCATAGAGCGCCGGCACGAACAGGAGGGTGATCGCCGTGCCCACGGCCAGACCGCCGATGAGCACATAGGCCATTGGACCCCAGAAGCCGTCGAGAGTCAGGGGGACGAAGGCGAAGACTGCTGCCAGTGCCGTCAGGATGACTGGCCGCGCCCGGCGCACCGTGGCCTCGATGACCGCCTCGGCGCCGTCCATGCCGTCGGCGCGGTTGTCTTCCACCTGCTGCGCCAGGATCAGCGTGTTGCGCATGAGGATCCCGGCGAGGCCGATGAGCCCGAGAAGCGCCACGAAGCCGAAGGGCTGGTTGAACAGGAGCAGTGCCGCGACGGCCCCGATCAGCCCCAGGGGCGCCGTTGCCACCACCATGAAGGTGCCGCGGAAGCTGCGCATCTGCAGCATCACGAAGATCAGCATGAGAGCGACCATCACCGGCTGGAGGGCCGATAGGGAGGCGTTCGCCTTGCCTGATTTCTCCACCGAGCCGCCGATATCTATCCGGTAGCCGGGAGGCAGCTCTTCGCGAAGTCCCGCGGCGGCCTCCCATACCTCGTCGGTGACGCTGTTCGGCTGCCCGCTGCGGATGTTCGCAACGACGGGCAGGAAGCGCTCGCGGTTATAACGCATGATCACTGGCTCCTCGTATTCCACTGCCAGCCGGCCGATCTGCGCAAGCGACACCTTGCCACCGTCTGCCGCACGTAACTCGTGCCGCGATGCGTCACCCGGTTCGAGCCCGCCGCGGTCTCGGCCGCGTAGCCAGATAGGGACCGTGCGGATTCCCTGGCGCAGCTCGCCGACAGCTTCACCGTGGAGGTTGACCTGAAGGGAGCGGGCCACTGAGGCCGGCGTAAGGCCGTAGCGGGCCAGTGCGTGCTCGTCGTAGATCAGCCGCTGTATCGGGATGCGTTCGTCCCACTCGAGGTGAGGGTCTTTGATGTGCGGGTTGGCGTTCATGAGGACCACCAGTTCACGGCCGATGTTCCGCAATACGACCGGGTCGGGGCCGACGATGCGGA
>CAXBBA010000251.1:0-4381 GCA_963973805.1 uncultured Halieaceae bacterium
CAGGTCCGTGAAGGCATCGCGGGGCGGGGGTGGGGGTACGTATTCGTGCACTGCGGACACCACCTCCTCGTAGGCCGCCGGTCCCGTCACGGACAGCACCTTGGGGTGCTCGGCGCGAATGCGTTCGGCATCCGCCCCCTTGCCCATGCAGCCGGTCACGATGACGCGGCCGTTCTCGGCCACGGCCTCGCTGATCGCCTGCAGCGATTCCTCCTTGGCGCTATCGATGAAACCGCAGGTGTTCACCACCACGAGTTCCGCATCGGTGTAGTTGCCGACGATGTCGTAGCCGTCGAGTTTCAGCTGCGAGAGGATGCGTTCGGAGTCGACGAGGGCCTTGGGGCAGCCAAGGCTGACGAAGCCCACGGTACTGCGGGACGTAGACATGTTCTGGTTTCCATTGGAGCGAGGATCAGGGGCCGCGCGGGCAAGGTCCGGCGCGGCGCCCGGGCGGGAATTGTAGCAGAGCCGGCGGCGGTTCCCCCGGGGCCTAGATCTGCCGCTGACTGACGGGGCTGTGGGTGCGCACGAGGAGCTCCTTGCGCAGGAGCGCGAGCAGCGACAGCGCATCATCGCGATTGAGGAACTCCCCGACGATGACCCGGTCCTGGTGTCCGTGCACCGTCAGGCCCGGTCCCTCCCAGGGATGGCGCTCGGGAGTGACGGCCAATGCCGCCTGGTCCCGGGCGATGCGATAGCGCCGCCGGGGCGCATAGTGGCCCTTGTCGATGAGCACCTGGTGGGCATCTAGGGTGATGACATGGCGGTATTCGAGCTTCCAGTTAACGTAGTACAGGGCACCGCCGAGGGCCGCGAGTTCCGCGCCGGCGAAGGGCAGGATGGGCCAGGCGCCCAGCAAGGAAAAGCCGATGGCGGCGCCAAGGGACGGGACGGTGATCATCAGCAGCACCCACAGGTTCGTCCGCCAGGAGGACGAATGATTGGGTTTGGCGACGATCACCAGGGTCTGGTCTTGTCGACTGCTGCGGACCAAGTTTTTGGGTCTCCGTAATGGCCTCCGGGGGCGCAGCGCCAGTATAGTGCACCCGCCAACAAGCTCCCACGCGGGTGGGAGTACAGACGTTACGCTTTGCATCGATGAGGAGATCATTCCATGAGCAGGTTTCTGGAACCCGGGAAAGTCAGCGAATTTCAGGGTGTGATCCTGGACTGCCGTTTTTCGCTGGCGGACCCCCGGGCCGGGCGTGAGTCCTATGAAGCGGGGCACGTGCCCTCAGCGCTGTATCTGGACCTCAACGAACACCTGTCGGCGATACCGGGAGAGCACGGAGGGCGTCACCCCCTTCAGAGCCCCGACGCCTTCGCCGCCTGCCTCGCGCAGCGCGGGATCGATCGGGATACGGCGGTGCTGCTCTACGACGATTCGAACTACATCTTTGCGGCCCGTTGCTGGTGGATGATGCGGGCCCTGGGATATCGCCAGCCGGTGTTCATCGACGGAGGCTATGGCGCCTGGCTTGGTGCCGGCGGTGTGGCGGAATCCGGGGCACGGGATGGGTTGCCCGTGACTCCGCCGGAGACCCCGGAAAGCTGGCCGGGCAGTATTGACCGTACTCAATTACAGCGCTGCCAGGCCGAGGGTGCCCGCCTGGTGGATGCGCGGGAGGCCGCCCGCTACCGCGGCGAGGTGGAGCCCATCGACCCCGTGGCGGGGCATATTCCCGGGGCCGAGAACCGTCCCTCCAGTTCCTTCGTCGATGAACAGGGGCGTTTTCGCAAACCCGAGGAGCTGCGCAAGTTGTGGGGCGACCTCGCCGAGGCGCCGGTGCTGGTGAACTACTGCGGCTCCGGGGTTTCCGCCTGCGTGAATCTGCTGTCCCTCTCCCTGATCGGGCGAGATGATGTGTTGCTTTACGGCGGTAGCTGGAGCGACTGGTGCAGCTACCTCTGAGCGCGGTGCCCTAGAACTTCCAGGGCGCGGGGAAACGGGCGGGACAGTGGCCGACGATTTCCCGACCCGTCTCCGGATGGGGCAGGGTCAGGCGCATGGCGTGCAGAAGCAGTCGCGGCGCCGCACCGAGCACCGCAGGAGGCGCGTAGAGATCGCAACCGAGGATGGGATGACCCAGCTCGCGACAGTGAATGCGCAGCTGGTGGGTGCGACCGGTTACGGGCTCCAGTTCCAGGCAGGTGGCGCCATTGCGACGCTCCCGTACGCGATAGTGGGTCAGGGCGTGGCGTCCCGTTTCGTGGCAGATCTTCTGCCGCGGTCGATTGGGCCAGTCCCGGGCGATGGGAAGATCGATGGAACCCTCGCTGTTCTCCACCTCTCCGTGCACCCAGGCGATGTAGCGCTTGTGCACCCGCCGTTCCTGAAACAGGCGTGACACTGCGGACTGGGCGCCTTTGCCCCGGGCCACCACCATGATTCCCGATGTGTCGAGATCCAGACGGTGCACGACCAGCGCATCGGGGTACTGCTGTTGCAGGCGCGTGATCATGCAGTCGCGATTCGCCGGGTGGCGACCGGGTACGGACAGCAGAAGATCCGGCTTGTGCACGAGCAGCAGCTGCGCGTCTTCGTGGATGATGCCCACGGGGGCGGGGTTGTGGGGGATCAGGTAGGGGGGCGCTTCCTCCGGCATGTCCCCCGCTGCAGCGGGCACGGTCACGCGTTGCCCAGCGCCACCTGATAGGCGTGCACGGCCTGCGCCATGCCCATGGACAGGGTATCCACGGTCAGGGCATGACCGATGGAGACCTCCCGCAATCCGGGCAGCTCCCTGAACAGCGGCAGGTTCTGCAGGTTCAGATCGTGGCCGGCATTTACGCCCAGACCCGCGTCCAGGGCCGCTTCCGCGGCGCGGCGATAGCCGTCGAAGCAGGCTTGTACCTCGTGGCCGCACGCCACCGCATCGGCAAAGCTCTCGGTGTAGAGCTCGATGCGGTCCGCGCCGATCTGCGCCGCCAGCTTCATCTGTTCGGGCCGCGGGTCCATGAACAGGCTGCTGCGAATCCCCAGGTTGCGCAGTTCCTCCAGCAGTGGTGCCAGTTCGTCGGCCTGGCGCGTGAGGTCGAAACCGTGGTCCGAAGTGAGCTGGTCATCGCCGTCGGGCACCAGCGTGCACTGGGCCGGGCGCAGCTCCCGCACCAGCGCCATGAAGCCCGGGTAGTCGCTGACCCCCGCGCGATCACTGGCCCTGGCGGGGGCAAAGGGATTGCCCTCGATATTGAATTCCACCGTGAGCATGGCGGCCAGGTCGCGGCAGTCGTCGGCGCGGATATGGCGCTGATCCGGGCGCGGATGCACCGTGATGCCGTCGGCGCCGGCATCGATGGCGATGCGGGCGTGCCCGGGCACCGACGGTATCGTGGTGTCCCGGGAATTGCGGATCAGGGCGATCTTGTTCAGATTGACGGAGAGGGCGATCACGGCGTTGAGCTCAGGGTCGTGGCGTCAGAAGAGGCGTTTGCGGCGGATTTTGGTGATGAGCACCGGTTCGACGGGAACGTTGCCGTGGCCACCCACCTGCCGCGTGGGAGCGGTGGCGATGTAGTCCACCACGTTCATGCCGTCGATGACCTCCCCGAAGACCGCATAGCCGTCGGCGCCGGGCTGCCAGTCCAGGCGCAGATTGCTGCGCTGGTTGATGAAGAACTGGGCCGCCGCGGAATCCGGGTCCGAGGTCCGCGCCATCGCGATGGTGCCGCGGATGTTGTGCAGGCGGTTTCCTGATTCATTGGGAATCGGGTCACCGGTGGGTTTTTCCGTCATGTCCGGGGTCATGCCGCCGCCCTGAATCATGAAGTTGGGGATCACGCGGTGAAAGATCGTGCCGTCGTAGAACTCCTCATCCACGTAGGCCAGAAAGTTCTCGACGGTCACCGGCGCCTTGTCGCGGAACAGGCGCAGGGTGATGTCGCCAAAATTGGTGCTGATGACGATCTGCGGATTCGGCAGGGGCGTCTCGTCCTGGGCGTGGCCCTGTCCCGCCGCAGCGGCGAGCATGAGAATCCCCAGGCAGGCGGCGACCAGGCGGTGGCGAATCAGGTGCAAAGTGTTCATGGAGCTCTCCGGCTAGCGTGGAAGATCGGGTTCAGGCCCAGCTTGAACTGCTGCGGCGACGGGGCCAGAGGCGGGGGACCACCAGGGTGATGATAACGCCCAGCAGTACGGCGAAAGCCCCGTCGATGAAGGCGCTGGTCTGCACGCGGTCCTTCAGGCGCCGGTTGTCTGCCTCCAGCGTGTCAATGGACAGGCGCATGGATTCGCTCTCTTCCACCAGGCGCCGGTTCTGCTCCGCTGTTTCGACGGCGCTGCCCGATACCTGGCGTAGCTGGGCGAGTTCCTCCGTTACGCGCTGGAGCTCCGCCTGGCTTTCGGCGAGGGAGTTCTGAAGTTCGCTGTGCTGCCCCTCGA
>CAXBBA010000252.1:0-4378 GCA_963973805.1 uncultured Halieaceae bacterium
CTCTTCCCAGACCTCGCAGCCGAAGCTCCGGGCCTGGTCGAGAAGTATCTGGTCATAGCGTGCGCGATCGACCTGGAATGCGGTCTGCTGTCGCTGACCTACAAACCGGGCGGGACGTTCCTCATCGCGGAACTGGCTGAGGGGGAGAAACTCGAAGTCCCACAGATCCGGGCTACTCCCCCAACGATAGGTCGCACCGATCTTTATGGGAAAGCCGGCCTCCTCGACGCGACCCCAGCATTCCATCTCATCGAGGATCTTGCCAATCGGGGGCAGTTGGCTCTCACCCACGTGATCCCGGGGGAACGAGTCCCGCTCAAAGATCCCCACTCGTAACCCGGGGTGGTATTTGCGCAGGAGCGAACCCAGGGTACTTCCGGCGGGGCCTCCTCCAACAATTGCAACATCGAACTCTTCCGCGTCCATCACTTTCTCATTGCTGCTTGAATGGGTGCGCCCGCCTCCGGCGCCAGGCAGGCAGACGGGCAATACCCAATGCTGTCACAATCTGCCCTCTCATTTCTGTGACCCAATCAGCACTGAACGTCAGCCCCCCATGACCGTCGACGCCACCAAGCTCCTCCTCTTCATGCCCACGATGCTGCTGATCTCGGCCACGCCGGGCATGTGCATGACCCTGGCCATGACCCTGGGCATGACGGCGGGCCTGCGGCGGACGTTGTGGATGATGGCCGGAGAAGTGCTGGGCGTTGCCCTGGTAACGCTGCTGTGCGGGATCGGTGTGGCCAGCCTGATGGCGCGCCACCCCACCGGCTTCCTGATCTTCAAGTACGCCGGCGCGCTGTACATCGGCTGGCTCGGTCTGCAGCTGTGGCGCTCCCGCGGCGCCCTGTCCCTGTCGCCGGAGCAACTGAGGCGCCGGGCACCTCCACCGCGGCACATGCTCGCCCTCCAGGGCTTCGTCACCGCCGTGGGCAACCCCAAGGGTTGGGCGTTTTTTCTGGTGCTGCTGCCCCCGTTTCTGCACGACACAGGCCGCACCCTGAATCTGCATTTCGCCGCTATCGTGCTGATCGTCGCGCTGTCGGAACTCCTGTGCATGACCGCCTACGCCGTGGGCGGCAAGGCCCTGAGTCACCTGCTCGCCCATCGGGGTAACGTGGCCATCATCAATCGCATAGCCGGTTCCCTTATGATCGCGGTGGGACTGTGGCTCGCCCTGAGCTGAAACCGGAGGAAATCCCATGCCCCTGGCATCCCCAACAGACGCCGTTCGCGTAGGTGAGATCACCGGCGAGGCATTCACCACCGATCCCATTTGCCGCTGGACCATGGGCTCGGATCGCGCCATACGGGAGTTGTTCGCCCTGATGGCCAGGGAGCTCTACATGCCCTGGGGACACTGCTGTGTGCTCGAAGACCAGGCCGCCACCATGTGGCTGTGGCCCAACCAGGCCAAGCACCTGTCGTTGCTCAACCAACTGCGCTTGGCGCTGATTCTCCGCGATGGCCTGAGCCTGAAATATCTGTCCCGGGCCCTGGCCGTGGACGCCGCCATGGCTCGGCGCCGACCCCGGGAGCCACACATGTACCTGTTCACCGTGGGCGTATTACCCGGCGCCCGGGGTCAGGGTCTCGGTGGCCGCATCATTCGCGAGTCCCTCGGGCACGCCGATCGCATGGGCCTGCCCAGCTATCTTGAGAACAGCAACCCGGCAAATACGGGGCTCTATCAGCGCCTGGGCTTCGTCGCCCGGGAAACCTTCGAACCCGCCCCCGGCTGCCCGCCCATGACGACCATGCTGCGCCCGCCCCAGGGCGAAGCGGACCCCAGGTCGTGAGCCGTGGCCTCCCGGAGAGCCCCTCGATGACTCCGAGCCTGGCCACGGCCTGCCTGCGGGTGTTGCCACCACCGCCGCGACTGCTAGAGTCCGGCTTCCGTTAAAAAGGATCACCCATGGCCTCGCCCGTTCTCGCCCTCGACCACCTGCACATCGTCAGCACAGACCTGCCAGGCGACGCCCGGCACTACGAAACGCTGCTCGGCTGCGCGCCCGTCTGGCAGGGTTCCTGGGACGGACGCGACGCGCTGCGGTTTGCGGCGGGGAACGTGGACGTCCTGCTGGTCGCCGACGAAAGCACATCGGGGCTGGTGGGTGCGACGTTTTGCGTTGACGCGCTCGCCCGCCTGCAACGCCGCGCAAGCAATGTGGGGCTGGCCCTCGAAGAAGGCCCGCAGCACCCCGACGGCAATCCCACCCTGAGGCTCTGCGACGACAGCGCGGGGCGCGGGTTGGCGCTGTCGTTCGTCGAGCGCAAGGCGGCCCCGGAGAACATACCCACCGGTGTTACGGGACTGGACCACATCGTCGTCGCCTCCGCCGACGCAACCGCCACCGCCTACCTCTTCGGTTCGCGCCTGGGCCTGGATCTGCGCATGGACCTCAGCCGCCCGGACTGGAATGCCCGGCTGCTGTTCTTCCGCTGTGGCGACCTGATTGTCGAAGTGCTCCAGACTCTGGACGGCGACGTCTCGACGGAGCGGGATCGGTTCTACGGCCTCAGTTGGCGCGTCGCCGACGCCGAAGCCACGCGGGCGCGATTGTCCGCCGCGGGCTTTGACGTCTCGGACATCCGCAAGGGACGTCGCCCCGGCACGCAGGTTGTCACGGTGCGCGATAACACCGCCGGCGTGGCTACGCTGCTCCTGCAGCCACCAGACGCCTGACGCCTACAGCGCCAGCAGGTTGCGCACCACCATCACTCCGAGGCACAGCGCCGACAGCGAGAAGAGCGCAAAGCGCAGGGGGATGAAATTCACCAGCGCCTGAAACAGGGAGTGCGCAATGCGCAGGCCCACGTAAGCCCAGGCGAGGCCCAGATTGATCGCGTCGGCGGTGCCTGCCAGATGGCAGTAGAACGCCAGGGCATAGAACACCACGGGTTGTTCGTGAAGGTGGTTGTAGTTGTCCGCCACCTGGCGCACAGCCCGGGGCAGCACCTCCATTTCGGACTTCTCCTTCATGAGTTTGGCGTCGATGCCCGCGCGCCCCATGGCGGGTATGCGCGTCGCGTACATCCAGATCATCATTACCAGGGTCCAGCTGGCGAGCACCAGCACCGGCGTCAGCATTGTTCCGTCCACAGCTCCTCCTTATGGTTTTAAGTTGCCTGCGACCCGGAAACCGTAGCACTTTCTTAGGGACTTGGCTGGCACTGCCGCTCGCGCGTATCTACAATTCACCGCTTTTCAAAGCTGACAAACATGCGACGCATCATGACCTTTTCCCGCCTTCTTTGTCCGCGGATTATCTTAGCGCTGACCATCGGCCTTTCGGCCCTCCCCGCATCCGCCACCATGGATCGCGTGGAGCTGGTAAACGGATCCGTGATCATCGGCACTTTCCAGGATGCCGATAACGGCTATGTGCTCATAGACACGGAGTTCGCCGGCGTGCTCAAGATCGATCAGACACGCATCGCCGCCATGGACGTGCAGAGTCCGGTAACACTGCAGCTGGAGGACGGCAAAGTGGTGGAGACCGAGTTCCTTCTCGTGGATGAGCAGTCCCTGACGCTGGACAGCCGGGGCGAGACCCGCTACGACCTCGACCAGCTGCTGCGCATCAACCCCGAACCCTGGGAGCTGGGCAGCGGTTACAACAGCAGCGGCATCGCCAGCGCGTCGGTCACCGTGCAGCGGGGAAACACCATCCTCGACGAACTGGACTATCGCCTGGACACGCGCTGGCGCGGCCTCCACGACCGCTACACGCTCAAGCTCGAGGGCGAGGCCCGGGAATCAAACCGGGAGCGCACAGCCGAGAACTGGATGATCACAGGCAAGTACGACCGCTTTCAGGCCGGTGACTACTACTGGGGGATTTCCGCCAGCGCAGAAGAGAACCGCTTCGCGGACCTGAATCTGCGCACCGCGTTTGGTCCCTATCTGGGACGGGATCTGTTTGAGAACTCGCCCTTCGTGCTGGAGGTCGAGACCGGGCTGTCCCAGGTGAGCGAGGATTTCGACGATGTGGAAGACCGCTCCTACCTCGGTCTGACCTGGAGCGTGCGCTCCGAGAGCGACTACCTGGGCAGCGAATCGCGCCTGTACCTGGACCACACCGGCGTGAAGAATCTGGCCGAGCAGGACAACCTGATACTGAACACCACCTTCGGTCTGGCCTTCCCCCTTCTGGGTCATATCCAGGGTGCCACCGAGATCGTTCTCGACTATAACTCCGGCGCCGTCGCCGGCACGGAGGAACTGGACCAGACCTATCGCTTCCGCGTCGGCTACAGCTGGTAGGCGTACTTCAGAACAGGTGGACCCATGCCAGGCCGAGCAGGTTGTAGTCCCCTCCGTTTTCCGTGACCGTACCCGTCGACAGGCTCAGGCGCTGTGCATGCCCCGGCG
>CAXBBA010000253.1:0-4366 GCA_963973805.1 uncultured Halieaceae bacterium
TCGTGGTGGTTCGGCCGCTGTTGATAGAGGCGATGTAGCGTTCCGTGTACGTGTCCTGGTAGGCGGCGAGGGCCTCGTTGCTGCCCCCGAGGGGCGTGTCCACCATATCCAGAGAGAAGTACACCCGTTCCCGGGCGCAACCGAAATGCACAGGGCATTTCAGCAACTCCTCAAACGCGTCGGAGGCCAGCTCCCGGGGGCGCAACAGGTCAATGCGCCGGGGGTGGAGTTCGTCGGGCATGATGCGTTGCAACAGGATAAGGAGTGAGCTCAGGCCAAACTCCATCAGGGTCCAGTTAAGAAACGCGGTGTCGTCGTGCGCGATGCCCACAAAGACGAGATCCTGCGGGGTCTCCTCCAGGCGTATTTCTCCCGCGTCGCTGACGATATCGAAGTACCTTTCCACCCGTTCCAGTGCCTGGCGTAGCGTGTTGCTGCAAAGAATCGCCAGGCCGAGGGACTGCCAGTCCGCGGGGTTGAAGTGTTGATAGGCAGCTCTCACGCCCACCGCCGGATCGGGAATATGCTCCGTCACCACCCGCCAGGCCCTGCTCACGCTGCGCATGGGTACGCGACTCGAACGGTCTTCGAAGTCGGGGATGGCGACGCCCCGGGCGTCAAGGATTCGCTCCTTGTCCAGGCCTTCCGCATCCAGCACGTCCACCGCTGCTTTCATCAGTGACGAGAGGGCGCTGTAGGAGCGCCGCCCGGGGACGGGGCTTTGCACTTCAGGTGCGTTCGGCGAGGGCCTGGGGCTGAGAGGTGAGGGGGCGTCCATAATCCATCGGGCAATGATTTGAAGAGGATGGATGGTACCAAATGAATATAAACGTGGCGCGAAATGAACAGATTTTTGTCCGCCTACCTTCGTATCATCACTGCCGATAGCCATTAAAACGCTGCCTGGTCCCCGCGCACACGCAAGGACGAAGGACAGCATCAATATAAGAAACAGAGGCCGAAGCATGAGCAATCACACGCAAACCCTGAAATCCCTGATCGCCGCCTGGCGTGAGCAGAACGTCGATGGCGTTCTCGACTGTCTCCATGACGACGTCACCTGGAACAACTCCGGAGGTTTCCGCGCCCCGATTGTGGGTAAGGCCGCGATGGGGAAAACCCTGCGGGCGATGGCCGAAGGGATCAGCGAAAACCGCTGGCGTCTCTTTGACGTCACCGAAGTCGGCGATATGGTCTGGATGGAGGGGGTGGACGAATTCACGCAGACCGACGGTGTTCGCGTAGCTATCCCCTATGCGGGCGTCCTTGAGTTTCGCGACGGCGTGATCATCAAATGGCGCGAGTATTTCGACGGACGCCTTATCGAGCAGATGCGCGCCGGAGAAGGCGTGTCCGAATACGTGGAGGCGATGCTCGACCGCCCCGAGGTCTAGCAGCTCCCCACCCAACGATCATGCCGTGGCGTCGGTACTCCGCCGGCGTACCGGCAAGACGTACCCCAAAGGGCCATGGCCCAGTCCGGCGCTTCCCGCCCATTGAATAATTGAGGATTAACTCGTGGAACAGGTTCTAACGGTTCTTGCTGTCAACCTTGGCGTAGTCGCGGCTGCTTTCTTTGTGATCTGGCTGCTGATCCAGCTTACACGGGACTGCACACCGGTGGATGCCTACTGGGGCATCGGTATGGGCATCATTGCCACCTCCACGTTTCTACAGGTTCCCCAGACCGAGCGCAGTTGGGCGCTGCTCATTCTGGGCTGGATGTGGGCGCTCCGGTTGGGCGCTTATATGTTGTGGCGATGGGTCGACCACGGTTCGGACCGGCGCTACGTACGCATGCTCGAGAAGGCCAAGGAGAAGCGTGGCCAGGGCCTGGCCATGGCGTCCTTCATGCTGGTGATCGTGCCCCAGGCCCCGCTCCAATTTCTCGTCAGTCTACCCCTCCAGTTGGGTCAGATTCCCGGGGAGGCAGCTACGCTCGGTCTCATTGGCAAGATCGGCGTGGCCGTGGCGCTGATGGGGCTCGCGTGGGAAACGATTGCGGACATGCAGCTCACGCGCTTCCGCAAGAACCCGGCCAACCAGGGCCAGGTCATGAGCAGCGGTCTGTGGCGCTATTCGAGGCACCCGAACTATTTCGGCGAGGCGAGCTTCTGGTGGGGCCTGTTCCTCATCGCGGCGGAAACCAGCGTGGGCCTCATTACTATCGTTTCTCCTGCCGTGCTGACCTGGATTCTCATTAACTGGAGCGGCGCTCCGACCATGGAGCACCGCATGCGTAAGGAAAAACCGGGTTACCGCGAATATGTGGAATCCACTTCTCTGTTCATACCGATGCCTCCGTCGAAGAAAAGACCCTCCGGGTCCTGACAGGGAGAACTTCAGGAATGAGTACCGGCGCACTGAAAAACACGATAAAAGACACCGGTAAGCATCCGGGCGATGAACAAAGCGCTGAATCGGGAAGCTACCCCTCGCCGCTATTCGCGTGGCTCATGCTCGCGGCATTGTTCGTCGCCTATGTGATCTCCTTTGTGGATCGCATGATCATCGGGCTTCTGGTGGAGCCCATGAAGGCGGATCTGCAGCTCACCGATACGCAGATCAGTCTGCTCCACGGCGCGGCATTCGCGATTTTCTATACCATCGCCGGCATCCCCCTCGGGCGGCTTCTTGACCGCGTATCGAGAACTCGCGTGGTGGCGGCGGGCATTGTCGTCTGGAGCCTCATGACCATAGCCTGTGGACTGGTGTCCCGCTACGGACACCTGTTCCTCACACGCGTTGGTGTCGGTGCGGGTGAGGCGACCCTGTCTCCCGCTGCCTACTCCCTGATATCCGACAGTTTCCCCCCCCGGCGCCTCGGCCTCGCCATGGGCATCTACAGCGTGGCCTCGACGATGGGGGCGGGGCTCGCCTTCCTGCTCGGTGCGGCTGTGGTGTCCCTGGTGTCCCAGGGCGAAGAGCTGGTATTGCCGTTCTTCGGCTCCCTGCGGGTCTGGCAGGCAGCATTTGTCATCGTGGGGATCCCCGGTCTGGTGATTGCGCCGCTGTTTCTGCTCCTACGGGACCCCCGGCCCGCGGCAACGGTGGAGCAGCCGACAGTCGTCCCCAGCATCAGCGAAGTCTTTCGCTATTGCCGGGGCAGGGCGGGCCTGCTTCTGGGCGCGATGTTCGGCGTGGGCTGCGTCAACACCTGCGCCTATGCGACCCTCTCCTGGATGCCCGCGTTCCTCGGTCGTGGCCACGGCATGTCCCTCACGGACGCCGGGTACGCCGTGGGGGTCACCGTCATGATCGGTGGCATGGTGGGGTATCTCGGCGGCGGTCGCCTCTGCGACAAGCTTGGCGGGGGGCCACGGGTGCGCCTGTATTTCGCCAGCGTGACGGCTGCCACGGGCATCCTGTTCGGTGTGTTTCCCCTGCTCGATAACGTGACCGTTGCGCTTGTACTCTTTACCGGGGCCTTCGCAGCGATGACTGCGCCCACGGGCGCGGCCCTGACGTCTCTGCTGCAGGCAATGCCATCGAACATGCGTGCCACGGTTTCGGCGGTCTACGTTTTTGTCGTCAATATTCTGGGGATGACCCTTGGACCAACGCTGACGGCGGTAATCGGCGACAGTTTCTTTCCCCAGGACGATGGGATTCGCTATGCCATCGCCATAGTCACGATCGGTGGGTTCGTGGGCGCGACGCTACTGTTCCTGATGGCAGCCCGATCCATTGGTCGATCGTCCGGTACGCCGGTGTGAGGGAGTATGCTTCCAGAGTGCTGCGATACGATTTGTAGCGGTATCGACTTCCGCGTTGCGTCGGAGCCGGAGCGAATCTGGCTTCGGGACGTGGCTCAGGCCCGATTCAGGGACTGGAGCTGGCGGGAGGCGCGGGAAGAATTCAACGCCGTCGCCGCATGGCTGCAGCAAACCGTTCCACAGTCCGGTGCTCACTGCGCCGTCCTTTCACCGAATCGCGCTCACTGGGTGCTCGCAGACATGGCCATCGTGGCTTCCGGGGGCGCGACGGTGCCCCTGTTCACCACGCTCCCCGCTGCCACCGCGCAGTACATTCTGGAGTTTGCCCGGGTAAAAGTTCTGTTTGTCGGTGAGGCCAGCAATTGGGACCAGGTGCGTTGCGTTCTGCCCGCCGACATACTGATCGTCACCCTTCCCGGCGTAGAGGTGCGCGAAGAGCATGTGCGCTGGGAGGATATCCTGCGCGCGCATCGAGGGCAGAGGTCGACCCACGTCGCCACGCCCGATGAGCTCATGTCCATTGTGTTCACGTCGGGAACCACTGGCGAACCCAAGGGCGTCATGCACAATCACCACTCGATGCTCCTGCCCATGAGGCGTTGTGCCGACGCATTCTCCATGGCGGAGCACCCGCGCTTTCTCTCCTATCT
>CAXBBA010000254.1:0-4360 GCA_963973805.1 uncultured Halieaceae bacterium
CGGCCCCGATTTCAGGGCCGCGGGGCGAGGTCGCCGTTCAGGCGCAGACGGTAGCCAGAATCCTCGGGCACTGCAAGAAGGGACAGGGCCTGGGCCAGGGCGGGTTCCAGGAGCCGGTCGCGCCCCTCTACCCGCAGGTCCACGGCATAGGTGTTTACCTCCAGGCTCAGGTCTCCCGTGGCGCGCACGAGCCCCGCCAGCGTATCAACGCGACCGAGGATCTGCCGTTCCCCCGGGCTCTCCAATTCCGCCACGTAGGTACCCAGGGGCCGGGCGCCCCCGGGCGACTGCCACAGCGCGTCCTGCCACACCACGCGCCCCTCGGCGCGCAGGGGACCCCGGGCATCCAGTTCCAGCTCCTGGAACAGCAGCTGGAACTGGCCTTCGACAGCCAGGGGAACAAACTGCTTCAGCAGCCCCGCGGGAAAGCTTCCGTCCAGATTGCGAATGTGCAGGTGGTCACCCTTCACCACGGCCTGCAGCGACGCCCGCTGCTCCCCCCACTCGCTTCGCAGCGTCACCGCGGGGGCCAACGCGAACAGACTGAGGGGATGGACGCGCCAGTGAACCTGCCCCAGGTGCAGCGGCCCCGCCGGCGTCTGCACGATCGCGCGCGCGGCCTGCCCCTCGAGCAGGGAGCCGGAGAGACCGGACAGCATGAGCTGATCGGCGGGAAGCAGGCGCGGCGCCAGGCGCGCGGGCAGCGAGGCGATGGCCAGGGGAATCAGGAGCAGGGCCACCAGCAGGCCCGCGATCAGACGCCATTTCATGCGCCGGTCCCCGCTACGCGCAGGCTCGCACTGACGTAGCCCGCCGCACTGGTCTGACTCATCGACAGCTCCTCCACTACGAGGCCGTCGGCGGTCTCAAGGCGGTGAATCCACCGCAGCAAGGGCTCCAGCGCCGCGGTCTCGAAGCGCACCTGGACGGCCCCGCGGCTGTTGGGCTGAAGTCGGCTGATCTGCAATCCAAGATTGGCGGCGGAGCGATTGAGCAGCGCCGTGAGGTTGCGATTGCGCCCGCTCGCGGCCCGGGAGCTGTTATCGCGCAGTGCCTCGAGTTCCGTCACCATGGCATCGACGCGTCCCAACACCTGCCCGGCGGCCACATTGCGCGCGGCGTGTTCGTCGCGCTGGCGCTCCATGGGCAGCAACACGAGGGCGACGACAATATAGCCCAGGACGGCCACCGCCATGGCCAGCAGCATCAGCTGCTCCCGCAGCGTGAATCGCAGGAACCAGGATTTCATGCACCACCTCCGATGCTCAGCCGGGCGCGCACGCGATCCCGATTGCGCGATGAGTTTTCAAGCTTCGCCTCCAGGCCCGCTTTGACGAGGGCCTGGCGCAGCGCCTCCACCTCGTCGAAGTCCGGTGCCAGGAGGTTGACGCGCAACTCGCTGCTGCGCTGACTGTAGTTCAGGCTGGCGAGGCGCGTGTCCCGACGCTGGGCAACGGCTTCTCCCAGGGGGGCCAGGAGGGCCGTGAAACTGGCGTCCCCGGCTTCGCCGCTGAGCGCCTGGATCTGGCGCCGCAGCTGGCGCTCCGCATCCACCACATTGCCCCGGGGATTCACCTGGCGATACAGTGCCTGTACCTCCCCGCGCAGCACCAGGTTCTCGCGATCGAGGCGGCGCAGGTCCAGCCAGGTGGCCCCGGTGTGGAGCACCACTCCCACGAGCAGCAAAGCCGCAACGGGTCGCCACTGGCGCCACCAGGCTTCGTAGGGCAGGCGCGGCGCCCAGGCACCCTGGCGCAGGTCCAGGGGCGCCTCGCTACGCTGTCCCAGCAACAGGGCCTCGGCGAGGCCACCGCGGCGCCACTCCAGGCGATCCGCCCAGGATTCGAAGGCGGGCCGCTGGCTATCGTCCGGGGCATAGACCACCACCCGCTCCGGCGCCTGCCCCCCGAGGGAGGACAGCAGGAGGGGCAGATGGCCAAGCTCGATGCAGGCACCGCGGCCGGTTCCCAGGCGCAGCAGCGCCCTGTCCCCGTCCAGCACCACGGTCCACTCACCGTTCTGGCAGGGCAGCAACAGGGGCTCGGGAATCCACGGCAGCGTCGGTGGCAAGTCCCCGAGCTGCGCCTGCCATTCCCCCATGCAGACTTCACTGACCACGGCGACCTGCAGCCGATTGTCGTGGAGCTTGCCCCGGGCGAAATGCAGCGCCTCGATGTCCTCACTGAGCTGTTCTTCGAGCATGAATGGCAGCGCCTGATCGAGGTGACGGCGCTCCTCGCGAGTAACGCTGACCTCGACCATGCGCACGTCCTCCCCGGGAGCGGCGAACACGACCTGGTGATTACGCTGCGCCAGCGCTGCGCGCAGGCGCTGAATGACATCGTCCTCGACAGCGACTTCACCCTGACCGGGCTCTAGCCAGTAAAGGCGACCGTCACGGATTCGCAACAGGGACTGGTTTTCGCTCACGGCTGACTCTCTGTGGTGCTGGTGGTAGGGATGGTATTGCCGGGAAAATCGTAGAGGCTGGCACCGGTGCGCGCCAGCACGTCGACCTGACGTTCGCTCCGCCGCAACACACTGTACAGACGCTGCTCCCGGTCAGCAATCTCGACACGGGACGTGAGCAGAAAGTACGAGCTGGATTCCGTCAGCAGGCTGGCGACCGCATCCAGCTGATTCCCTGCGAAGGGTCCCTGCTGGAAAAAGTCATCCATATCGATAAACCCTGAATCCTCGCGCAGCTGCACCAGGGACTCCCCCTGATCGATGGTCAGGGGCTGCAGGTTGCCGTCGCTGTTCACGGCCCGAAGCACCGTCGCAGGGGCCGTGTGGATATTGATCGATGAGGCCTCCCGGGGCCACACGGTCACGAAGGGCCGCAGCGCCTCGTAGATCTCAATGCTTATGCCCTCAATCGCCCGCAGCTCGCTGACACTGGCCATGGCCTGATTTGCCGCCGCATAGGCCGGTGTGCGCGACAGGTAGCTGCTGCTCTCGGCACCGTTGCGCCTGACGATGTCATCGGCGTCAATCCAGTCCCCGATCGCGTCGGTAATCGCCATCGCCTTGAACTCGTTGATCTCCAGTCCCTCCAGGGCCTGGAGCAGGCGGATGAAAAACTGCTGCGCCGGCACATAAGCTGCCGCCCCTTCCCCCGTACCCGGCGCCGCAGCGAGGAGGTTGAGATTGAAACGCCCCTGCAGGTCTTCGAGGCTTCCAAGCATCCACCCGCCCTCATCCAACGCGTAGGGCACGGGCTCCTGGGCCCAGATCTCCTCCAGATCGTCCCGCGCCACTCCGCGGGCAAGGTCCCCATCGTAATCCAGCTGCAGGGCCCGGATCGCCAGCGCTTCGGCACCAACGAGGTAAGCCCAGCTCTGTTCGCCGATAAATTCGTTCGCCGCGCGTCGGTAGGACAGATCAAAATCCCGCTGCAATGCGACCAGCAGCGCCGCCGCCAGCGCCGCCACGAGCAGCGCGATGATCAACGCCACGCCCCGCTGGGCCATCGGTTCAGTACGCCGCAGGCAATACATAGAACCTCCGCAATTCTCCCAGATCCTCGAGCGTAAGGCGCAGCTCGAGGGCCACCGGGGGGGCGATAGGCGACGCTCCGGGCTCGGTCATCCAGCTCGTCGGCCAGCTGCGCGTGTCCACCACCAGACTGCGATCCAGGGACAGGGATTCGAGCTGGGACAGAAAACGGATATCCAGCGCTTCCACGCCTTCGAGGAGCACCGTCTCCTGGGGCTCTCCGTCCACGGCACGGTCCAGCACCGTGTAGTAGGCGCGCCAGAGCGCCCCGTCCTCTAGGTAGTAGTGCACGCGCTGCAGGTCGCTGCGCGCCAGGGCCTGACTGTTGTGCCAGCCGTCCCGGGTCAGCGCCAGGGCGACGGGCGCCAGGGGCCCGCCCATCAGCGCCGGCTGCAGATAGCCGAACTCGTCGCGCACGGGGCGACGGACGAACTGGCGCATGTCCCGATTGAGCAACGCGAAGGCGCGGTTCAGGTCCCGCGTGCGATCGCCCACCTCGCGCAGCTGCTCCGCCCCCGAGATCACCGTGGCGATGCCGCTGTAGGCCACCGCCGCAATAAATGCCGTCACCGCCATGGCGATCAGCACCTCGAGTAGCGTGAAGCCCCTCTGGCGCACCTCAGCTCTCCTCCGCCGCAGTGGCGGCGTAGGCCACCAGCGTGTGCAACGATGGGCGCTTGTCGTCTTCCACCAGGCGCACCTGAAGCTCAATGCGGCTGAAATCGGGCACTTCCGTAGTGCTTGTCCGGACGCGCCAGTACCAGGTGCGGCCAAGCATTTCTTCGCTGCCGCTCAGCTCCCCGCTCAGGCCCTGGGCGGACCCCGCCCGCATCGCCAGACGCAGCTCCGCCAGGCGATTCGC
>CAXBBA010000255.1:0-4343 GCA_963973805.1 uncultured Halieaceae bacterium
GGTGCGGGACTACGTGAACAAGAACGGCTTTCCCGGCGTGGTGCTGGGTTTGTCCGGCGGCATCGACTCAGCGCTGACCCTGGCGGTGGCGGTGGACGCCCTGGGCCCGGACCGTGTCGAGGCAGTGATGATGCCGTTCCGCTACACCTCGGACATGAGCATCGCCGATGCGGCGCAGCAGAGTGAAACACTGGGTGTGCGCCACCGCGTGATCGGTATCGAGCCGATCTATGAGGCCTTCATGGCCGGACTGGCCGATGAATTTGCCGGGCTGGCCCCCGATACCACCGAAGAAAATCTCCAGGCCCGCTGTCGCGGCGTGCTGCTCATGTCCATCTCCAACAAGAAGGGCTCTCTGGTGCTCACGACGGGCAACAAGAGTGAACTGGCCGTGGGCTACTCCACGCTCTACGGCGACATGGCCGGGGGCTTCGATGTGCTCAAGGACGTGCCCAAGACGCTGGTGTATGCGCTGTCGCGCTACCGCAACACGCTGGGGCCGTGCATTCCCGAGCGTGTTATCGAGCGCCCGCCGTCGGCGGAGTTGGCGCCGGATCAGAAAGACGAGGACAGCCTGCCGCCCTACGATGTGCTGGACCGGATTCTGGAGCTGTATGTAGAGCAGGATTTCAGTGCCGATGCCATCGTCGCCGAGGGCATCGATCGCGCCCACGTGGAGCGCGCGGTGCGGCTGGTGGACCGGAATGAGTACAAGCGTCGCCAGGCGCCGATCGGTGTGCGCATCACCCAGCGCGGCTTCGGTCGGGATCGTCGCTACCCGATCACCTCGGCCTGGCGCATGGGCCGCTGATCAGCGGAACAGGCCGCCGCGGTCGCGGCTGTCAAACTGCGGGGGCTTGGGCGGATCGAAGAGGCCGAAGCTCGCCTTGTTGATGAGGGATCGCTGCAGGCCGTCCTGAGTGTAGACCGTGTCGAATTCTCCCTTGTCGTTCAGCGAGGGGTGATCGGGAAAGTTCAGCACCAGCGTATCGATCGCGTCCTGGGCGAGGTCGTCCATGCCCAGGAGCAGGTAGCCCTGGGCCATCACCGCCAGGCCGTCACCCACGGCGGGCGTGCGCTGAAAATTCTCGACGACATAGCGTCCGCGATTCACCGCCGCCAGATAGGCACCGCGGCGGAAGTAGTAGTTCGCCACGTGAATTTCGTTGCGCGCCAGCAGGTTGCGCAGATACACCATGCGGCTCTGGGCATCCGCCGCGTAGGGGCTGTCGGGATAGCGGGAGACCAGCTGTGCAAACTCCGCGAAGGCCTCCTTGGCGAAGCTCGTGTCGCGCTTGGTGTGGTCCGTGGGAGCAAAGCGTGCCAGGAAGTCCTGTCCGGAATTCGCCGTCGCCAGCCCCTTCATGTAATAGGCGTAGTCCACATTGGGATGCTGGGGGTGCAGGCGGATAAAGCGATCTGCTGCCTCGATCGCCGCCTCCGGGGCAAAGGCGCCGTAGTGGGCATAGATCAGCTCCAGCTGGGCCTGTTCGGCGTAGCGACCGAAGGGGTAGCGGGATTCCAGCGCCTGCAGGGCGCGAATCGCCTGGTCGAAGCTGCGGGAATTCAGGTAGCGCTGCGCCTGGTCGTAGATTTGCTGTTCGCCGCTTTCTGCGGAGAACTCCTCTTCTTCGTCGTTACCGGCGCAGCCGCCCAGGCCGACGAGCAGGGTCAGGCAGAGGAACAGTGCGTAAAGGCGGTGCAGGGCAGAGTCGGTGCCGCGGGATGCTTCTGGGGTCATGCTAAAATCAGTCTTTCGCAGGGGGCGCTATTTAAGCACAGCCATCACAGTGCATAAACCAGAGAAACATACCCATCAGGGCACCCGTATCGAGGCCAGCGCCGAGATACCGGTTTCCATGGCAGGAGATCGCCTCGATCAGGTCGCGTCGATGGCGAGCAGGCGCGGCAGCGCGACCGTGCGCGGGCCGGCAGCGTCCTCAGGCTGGAGGCCGTGCTGGCCCCCGAAGTGTCCTGGGGCAGCGAAGACCTGCCGGTGGATATCGTCTACGAAGACGAACAGATTCTTGTGGTGAACAAGCCCGCCGGTCTGGTCGTGCACCCCGGTGCAGGCAATCCCACGGGCACCCTGGTCAATGCGCTCCTCAGCTATCGCCCGTCTCTCGAAGAGCTTCCCCGGGGCGGTATCGTCCATCGCCTCGACAAGGAGACCTCGGGGCTGCTCGTGGTCGCGGCGACCCTCGAGGCCCATCACTCCCTCGTGGCTCAGCTCGCGGAGAAGTCAGTACAGCGGGAGTACCTGGCGGTGGTGCGCGGCGTACCCAGCGGTGGTGGCCGCGTGGAGGCCCCTATGGGACGCCATCCGCGGCAGCGCACCAAGATGGCCGTACTGGCCCAGGGCGGCAAACCCGCGGTGACGCACTACCGCATCGCGCAACGCTTTGGGCATTACACGGCGCTGGCGGTGCACCTCGAGACGGGGCGCACGCACCAGATTCGCGTGCACATGGCGCACCGCGGCTTCCCCCTGGTGGGGGACCCGGTCTACGGTGGGCGCCTGCAACTGCCCCGGGGCTGCAGTCCGGCGCTGGAAGAGGCCCTGCGGGACTTTCGACGCCAGGCGCTCCATGCCCGTCGCCTGAGTTTCATCCATCCCGGTGATGGAGAGGAGTATGGCTTCGAGGCACCGCTCCCCACAGATATGGAAGACCTCCTTGCCGTGCTCGGGCGCGAAGACCCGGTCCCCGGTAGCTTTCGGTGACAATACGCCTGCTGTCGCTCCCCGGCTGGCCCGACGGGGTGCTCTGCGGCTACACGCTGCGGCGGGACGAGCGGGGCGACGATTTCAATCTGGCGCAGCACGTGGGGGAGGATCCAGACAGGGTTGAGCGCAATCGGCAGCGTCTCCGGTCGGCGCTACCCGCGGGAACGCGCCTGGCCTGGCTGCAGCAGGTGCACGGCACCGCGGTGCTGGAGGCGGACAGCGGCGCCACGCCGGAAGCGGACGCACTCTGGACCGGGGAGGCCGGGCTGGCCTGCTGCGTACTCACGGCGGACTGCCTGCCCGTGCTGCTGTGCACCGCCGATGGCACCCGCGTAGCAGCGGCGCATGCGGGTTGGCGTGGACTGGCGGCGGGGGTTCTGGAGGCTGCCGTGGCGGCGTTGAACCCAGGGGATCAGCCCTGTTTCGCCTGGCTCGGGCCGGCAATTGGCCCCGCAGTCTTCGAAGTGGGCTCCGAGGTGCGCGCGGCCTTTCTCGAAGGGCCCGGAGATGGCATAGCGCACTGCTTTACGCCGTCATTCCGGCCGGGACACTACCTTGCCGATCTTCATGCGTTGGCGCGCCTGCGCCTGGAGCGCCTGGGAGTGCGGCAGATTTCCGCCATTCAGGCCTGTACCTACCGCGACGACGAGCAGTATTTCTCCTACCGCCGCGACCGCCAAACCGGCCGCATGGCCTCTTTTGTGCTGCGCCGAAATCCCCCGGAAACCTTGAAATAACGCAATAACCCCCCCAAATAGTAGGTACACACAGTGCGGGGACGCAGCGAAGTTGTCCTGTACCCCGCTATCGCGGGAGGTAGCTATGCGAATGGACAAACTTACTCACTCTCTCCAGGGAGCCCTGGCCGATGCCCAGTCCCTGGCACTGGGAAAAGACCACAACCAGATAGACAGTGCGCACCTGTTACAGGCGTTGCTGAACCAGCAGGGCGGGTCGGCCCGACCCCTGTTGCAGAACGCCGGGGCCAACCTTGATGCCCTGCAGCAGGCGCTGCGCAAGCTCGTCGACGGGCTGCCCACGGTGAACAATGTGACCGGCGAGGTCCACGTGTCACCGGACCTGAGCCGCGTGCTCAACTTGAGCGACCGCCGGGCGCAGCAGAATGGCGACAGCTATATTTCCAGTGAAACCGTGCTTCAGGCGTTGCTTGAAGCCGGTGGCGCGGTTGCAGAAGCGCTGAAGAGCAGCGGCGTGACACAGGAAGGACTGGAGCGCGCCGTCAATTCCCTGCGCGGGGGCGACGGCGTGAACAGCGCCGATGCCGAGGAAACGCGCCAGGCGCTTGAGAAGTACACCATCGATCTCACCGAGCGTGCCCGCGATGGCAAGCTCGACCCGGTGATTGGGCGCGACGACGAAATCCGCCGCACGATTCAGGTGCTGCAGCGCCGTACCAAGAACAATCCCGTGCTCATCGGGGAGCCCGGCGTGGGCAAGACCGCCATCATCGAAGGGCTCGCCCAGCGGGTGATCAACGGTGAGGTGCCCGAGGGCCTGCGCGACAAGCGCATTCTCTCCCTGGACCTGGGAGCGCTGCTTGCCGGTGCCAAGTTCCGCGGAGATTTCGAGGAGCGTCTGAAAGCGGTACTGAACGAGC
>CAXBBA010000256.1:0-4330 GCA_963973805.1 uncultured Halieaceae bacterium
GGGTATGTGAGCATCGACGGGGTCAACCTGCAGGCGCTGGACGAGGATGGTCGCGCGGCGCTGCGGGGCCGGGAGCTGGGTTTTGTGTTCCAGTCCTTCCAGTTACTCCCGGCGCTGACGGCGCTCGAGAACGTGATGTTACCCATGGAACTCCTCGGGGACCACGGGGCCCGGGAGCGCGCGGGGGACTACCTGGAGCGCGTCGGCCTTGGGGACCGCCAGGGGCACTACCCGGCCCAGCTGTCCGGCGGCGAGCAGCAGCGCGTCGCCATCGCCCGGGCGTTTGCCGGTTCCCCGCGCATCCTCCTTGCCGATGAGCCCACGGGGAACCTCGACAGCGCCACGGGGGAGCGCATTGCCGACCTGCTCTTCGCCCTCAACCGGGAGGAAGGAACAACGCTGGTGCTGGTGACCCACGACCTCAAGCTGGCATCCCGCTGCCAGCGGCAGCTGCACATGGACCGCGGAGTGATCGAGGAAAGGGAGCGCGCCTGACATGACCCTGCTTATGCGCATGCTTCTTCGGGACTGGCGGGGAGGGGAGCTCGGTGTGCTCCTGGCGGCCCTGGTGCTGGCGGTGACCATGGTTTCGGGCATCAGTGGTTTCGCCACGGCGCTCAAGGGAGCGCTGCGCCAGGAGAGTCACAGTTTCCTGGCCGCGGACCTTGCGGTGCGTGACTCCCGGCCCCTGCCCGAGCAGTGGGATGATCAGGCGAGGGCCTCGGGACTGGCAACGGCCCGCATCATGAGTTTCAACTCCATGGTGTTCGCCGGTGATGACGGCATGGTGCTCGCGTCCGTGAAGGCGGTCAGCGATGCCTACCCCCTGCGTGGCCAGCTGCGCCTGAGCGACCAGCCCTTCGGTACGCTCTACACCCATCGCGGGGCGCCGCCGCGGGGCAGTGTATGGCTGGACCCGCGGGTGTTCCCGCTTCTCGAGCTCGCTATCGGGGACACGATTGCCATCGGCAACCGGGATTTCACCGTAGCCGCGGCGATCCGCGGAGAACCGGATCGGGCCGGCGGTTTCCTCGGCGTTGGTCCGCGCGTGATGATGCACGTCGACGATGTGCTGGCGACGGGGGTTGTGCAGCCCGGCAGCCGCGTCTCCTACCGTCGCCTGTTCGCGGGGGACC
Organism: uncultured Halieaceae bacterium; assembly: GCA_963973805.1. Classification (GTDB taxonomy): domain Bacteria; phylum Pseudomonadota; class Gammaproteobacteria; order Pseudomonadales; family Halieaceae; genus Congregibacter. The sequence goes on from CAXBBA010000256.1 coordinate 1,137, forward strand.
CCGAAGCGGTGGCGACGTTTACGCCGCAGCTCGAAGGCCAGCTCGCCGAGGGGCAGCGCCTCCAGAGCGTCGAAGGAAGTCAGCCGGCCATCGGTGGTGCCCTCGGTCGCGCCGAGGGCTTCCTGTTGCTCGCCGGGAGCCTCGCCGTGGTGCTCGCCGGGGTGGCCGTGGCCATGGCCGCGCGGCGCTATGCCCAGCGCCACCAGCGCTATGTCGCGCTGCTCAAGAGTCTCGGGGCAGGCTCGGGGCGGGTGCGCGGGCTCTATGCCGCCAGCCTCGCGTTGACCTGGCTGGTGGCGCTGATCCTGGGCTGGCTCCTGGCGCTGGGGCTGCAGTTCCTCGCCCTCGAAGCCTTTTCTGCCCAGCTCGACGTCGCGCCGTCGCTCCTCTCGCCCCGTCCCTACCTCATTGGTGCGGTCACCGCCCTGGTCTGCGCCGTCGCCTTCGCCTGGCCTTCCCTCAGTCGCCTGACGATGGTGAGTCCCCTGCAGGTATTGCGCAGCGACGAGCCCGTGGCCAGTTCCCGGGAGCCCTGGGACTACCTGCTGGGCCTGGCGGCGGTGGTGCTCCTCATGTGGTGGTACAGCCAGAACCTCAAGCTGACCCTGGTGGTACTCGGGGGGCTGGCGACCGTGGTACTGGCAGGCGTGGGCTTTGCGCTTTTGCTGCTGCGCAGTGGCCGTAGTCTGGGCATGCAGGCGGGGAGTGTCTGGCGCCTGGCCCTGGCGAGCCTGCAGCGCCATGGCCTGGGCAATGCGCTGCAACTGGTGGTGTTCGCGGTGGCGATCATGCTGCTGCTTCTGCTCTCGCTGCTGCGCACATCGCTGCTCGACGGCTGGCAGCAGCAGTTGCCCGAGCAGGCCCCGAACCACTTTCTGCTGAACATCGCCCCGGAAGAACTCGGTGCCGTGCGTACGCTCCTCGATGACAACGGTGTGGTATCGGAGAAGCTCTACCCCATGCTGCGCGGTCGCGTGATCGCCGTAGGCGGTGAGGCCCTGCCCGGGGAGTCGGAGGACCCCGACGCGCCGCGGCAGCGCGAGGCGAACTTCACCTGGTCGGCGGAGCTGCCGGAAGGCAACGAACTCGTCGCCGGCCAGTGGTGGCAGGAAGGTGAGGGCGCGGAGGTCTCGGTGGAAGAGGAGTTCGCCGAGCGCCTGGGCATGGAGCTCGGCGACCGCCTGCAGCTGCTTATCGGCGCGGCCGAGATCGACGTGACGGTCACCAGTCTGCGGACCCTGGACTGGGAGTCCTTCAAGCCGAACTTCTTCATGGTGTTTCCGCCGGGGCTCCTGGAGCGCTATCCCGTGACCTACATGACGAGCTTCCATCTGCCGCCGCAGCGCAAGGACTTCCTCAACACGCTGCTGCGCAGCCACCCGACGATTACCGTGATCGAGGTGGATGCCATCATGGAGCAGCTGCGTACGACGCTGAAACAGGTGTCAGCGGCGGTGGAGCTGGTGCTGGCCCTGGTGCTGCTGGCGGGGGTGCTGGTGCTGGTGGCCGGAGTGCAGTCCAGCTCGGACCAGCGCCTGCGCGAGAGTGCGTTGCTGCGAGCCCTGGGCGCCAGCCGCAGCCACATTCTGGGAGCCGTCGCGATCGAATTCTTCACGCTGGGACTCCTCGCCGGTGCCCTGGCGGTGCTGGCGGCCGAGGCGGCATTCTGGGGTTTGCAGCGCTTTGTGATGGAGCTGGCGTATCAGCCGAGTCCCCAGACCTGGCTGCCCGCGATAGCGGCGGGGGCGTTGCTGGTGGGGGGGCTGGGGCTATGGAGCTGCCGCCGGGTGATCAGCGTGCCTCCGGCGAGGGTGCTGCGGGAGATCTAGGGGTTTGCGCTATCCCAGGGGGGTCTGGGGCGGATGCCCTCGATGAAGGTGTCCACCGCCACATCGATCTGGCGCAGCAGATCTATGTGCTTGCGAAACAGCGCTGGCGCATCGATGCGCAGGGTGGCGACGCCGTGGATACCCGCCCAGGCGGCATTGGCGAGGTACAGCGTGTCCTGGGGCGCAAATTCTCCGCGCTCCATGCCGTGCTGCAGAATCGCCCGTACCAGCAGCAGGGTCTCGCGGCTGACGGTGCGCAGTTCGGGGTAGCGGGCGCTGGGTTGCACCAGGGGGCCGAACATCAGTTTGAACAGTTGTTCTTCCCGGGAGGCGAAGTCCACGTAGGCACGGGCCACGCGGCGCAGCTGTCCGGCGGCGCTGCCGTCGGTGTCACCCAGGGCCGAGCGCAGGTCGTCCAGCAGTTCGCCGTAACCCCGCGCGGCGATTGCCGCCAGCAGGGCTTCCTTGTCATTAAAGTGCCGATAGGGGGCGGTCTGGGAAACACCCAGGGCCCGGGCCACGGCCCGGAGGCTCAGTTGCTCCGGGCTCGTGTCCCGCAATTGCACAATCCCCTGCTCGAGGAGTTCGGCGCGAAGATTACCGTGGTGATAGGCCCGCTGGCTGTCTCTGGTACTCATGGAAACGTCATTGGGCCTTTTTATCCGCGGCGAGCTGGATCAGGGCAGAAGGTGCGCTACCGCGTCCCGTTCTTCCGTGAGTTCCTGTTCCGTCGCGCCCATGCGGCCGCGGCTGAACTCATTCACGTCCAGACCCTGCACGATCTCCCAGTCACCATCCTTGCAGCGGCAGGGGAAAGAGTAGATCAGGCCTTCGGCGATGCCGTAGGAACCGTCGGAGTGCACGCCCATGGAGACCCATTCGTCGCCCGGCGTACCCAGGGCCCAGTCCCGCATGTGGTCGATAGCGGCATTGGCTGCGGACGCGGCAGATGAAGCACCGCGGGCCTTGATGATGGCGGCACCGCGCTGTTGCACCGTGGGGATGAACTCGCCTTCGTACCAGTCCTGCTCGACCTGATCGACCGCAACGGCACCGCTGACGGTGCAGTGGTGCAGATCGGGGTACTGGGTGGCGGAGTGGTTGCCCCACACGGTCATGTTGCTCACGGCGGTGACCGGCGTGTCCAGCTTCTGGGCGATCTGCGTCTTCGCACGGTTGTGATCCAGGCGCATCATGGCGGTGAAGTTGCGCGGATCGATGTCCGGCGCGTTGCGCTGGGTGATCAGGGCGTTGGTGTTGGCGGGGTTGCCCACCACCAGCACCTTGATGTCGCGGCTGGCGTTGTCGTTGATGGCCTTGCCCTGCACCGAGAAGATGGCGGCGTTGGCGGTGAGCAGGTCTTTG
>CAXBBA010000257.1:0-4327 GCA_963973805.1 uncultured Halieaceae bacterium
CGCGAGTACAACCCGGATGCACGTATCACCCTGTCCAGTGACCTCGGTCGTATCGGTCTGCTGGAGCGGGAAAATGCGACGATCATGAACGCCTGCCTGGCGACCCACGCGCAGCATGTGGTCCGCTCCTTTGCTTCGGCGCTGAAGGCCCTGGATATTCAGGCTCCACTGTTCCTGACCCAGAACGACGGTACGGTCATGGGTTGTGAGCGCGTCGCTCGCTTTCCCATCATGACCTTCTCCTCCGGTCCCACAAACAGCATGCGCGGTGCCGCGTGGCTGTCCGGCGTCGACGACGCGCTGGTGATCGATATCGGTGGGACAACCTGTGATATCGGAGCGCTGGTCAACGGCTTTCCCCGGGAGTCGGCGATCAGCGTGGACATCGGCGGCGTGCGCACCAACTTCCGCATGCCCGACGTGCTCGCGATTGGCCTCGGTGGAGGAAGTCTTGTCGAGGAACAGACCGGTGGCGAAGTCGGGCCACGGTCCGTGGGCTACCGCCTGACCGAAGAGGCTCTGGTGTTCGGGGGCAAAACCCTCACCGCCACCGATATCGCCGTTGCGGCGAACATGGCGGACATCGGTGACCGTCGCTGGCGGACCTCTCCCCGGCGATCGTGACCCGGGCTGTCGAGGTCATGACGCAGCTGGTGGAGGACGGGCTGGACCGCATGAAGACGCGGGAAGGCGCCATCTCTGCGGTGCTCGTAGGGGGAGGCTCGATTCTCATCGGCGACACCCTCAAGGGGGTGGATCGCCTCATACGACCGGAGAACTTCGCGGTCGCCAATGCGGTCGGCGCGGCCATCGCCCAGGTGGGCGGAGAGATTGACCGCATCTATGCCTACGACGACACCCCCCGGGAAGACGCGCTGGAGGATGCCCGTGGCCTGGCGATCGCCGCCGCCCGGGAAGCAGGCGCGGATGCCGAAAGCATTTCCATCGTCGATCTCGAAGAAGTACCGCTGGCCTATATGCCGAAGGGTGCGGTGCGCATCCGTGTGAAGGCGGTCGGTGATCTGCGGACCATTCAGGAATGAACAGGAGAGAAGGGTTGGAACTGGACGAAGTTTCTCTGCGCAACACCGCCGAAGGTGCGACATTCCTGGGCACCGGCGGTGGGGGCGATCCCTACACGGGCCGGCTCGTGGCACAGCGGGTGATCGAGCGCTACGGCCCGCCGCGGATCATTGGCCTTGATGAGCTCGACGACGAGGCCAACGTCTACGTCGCGGCGATGATGGGTACGCCCGCCGTGATGGTCGAGAAAATCATCGGTGCGGCGGAAATGGACCTCTCGGTCAGCGCGCTCGAGAAATACACCGGGCGACCCGCCGACGCCATCATCGCGGCGGAGATGGGGGGCTGCAACTCCATGGTTCCGCTGGCGGTCACCTTCAATGTCCACGGCGTTAACGCCAGTCCCATGTCCATGGCCAACGAGCATGGCGAGAGCATCATCATCAATGCGCGCAACAGTCACGAAACGGAGCTGAAGGCCCGGTCCCTGATCATTGAGATGGGCGGTACCGCAGCGATCTCTGCCTACCCCATGGATGGGCGTACCGCAAAGAAAGTGGCGATTCCGGGGACACTGACGCTGGCGCTGCAGATCGGCAACGCCCTGGAGGAGGGGCGCCGCCAGGGGCGCGCCGTAGCCGCACTGATCGAGTTCCTGAGATCCACGGAGTACTACGGCCACGCGCGGCAGCTGTTTGAGGGCAAGGTGACGAACCTTGACCGCCGGATTGTGGGGGGATTCACCCGTGGCGCCTGCCACATTCGTGGTCACGGGGACGCAGCGCCCACGATGGTGCTGGAATATCAGAACGAGCATCTCGTCGCCTGGATCGGCGATGAGGTGCAGGCGATGGTTCCGGACCTTGTCTGTGTTCTCGACAGCGATACGGGGACCCCGGTCACGACCGAGGGCCTGAAGTATGGCCAGCGGGTCAGCGTGGTCGCCGCCAGCGTGCCGCCAATCATGCGCAGCGACGCCGCCCTGGCGACCTTTGGTCCCAGGGCCTTCGGTTATGACTTCGATTTTGTTCCGGTGGAAGCGCTGGCGGGAGATCGCTAGAGCCCCACGGGAAGCGGGAGCGGCAACGAAGGCCGCAACGATCATTGCGCACGGAGGTGATCTTCGAGCGTCAGAAGAAAGGGAAAGCACTATGGGAAACAAGGGGTTTCAGATCACTTTGGTCGCCGCAGCGATCTCCGCACTGGTTCCGGATTCGGCGCTCGCCCAGACCCGGGAGAAGCTGGCCATCGAAGAAATCGTGGTGACAGCGCAGCGTAGAGAGCAGAGCCTGAGCGAAGTGGGCATCGCGGTGACCGCGTTTACGGAAGACCAGCTGCGGGATTTGGGACTGGGCCAGCCGATAGACCTGGCGGCCCAGACACCGAACCTGCAGATCAACAACATCCTGGGAAATAGCGTGCCCAACATCACCCTGCGGGGCATTGGCGTCAGCGACTACGCGGCGAACAATAACCCGGCCGCGGGGGTGTATGTGGACGACGTCAGTCTCACGTCTCCGGTGATGGCAAGTTTCCAGATGTTCGACATAGAACGCGTCGAAGTACTCAAGGGGCCCCAGGGCACCTTGTACGGTCGCAATACCACGGCCGGGGCCGTCAACTTCATCAGTAACAAGCCGTCGGAATCGCTCGAGGCGAGAGCGAAGGTCGACTATGGTCGCTACGACTACAAGGCCGCGGAGTTCTCCGTCGCCGGCCCCCTGGCTGACGGCCTCGGCGGGCGCCTGGCCGTCAGCCGGGTGGACCAGGGAGAAGGGCATCAGACCAACGGACGCAATGGCGAGGATGTGGGTGCTGTGGATCGGGCGTCCTGGCGTGCCATGCTGCAGTGGCAGCCATCGGATGACTTCGAAGCACTGATCAATGTGCACGGAGGTCGGGACAAATCCGATGCTCTGCTCGTCAAGCTCTATAGCGACAACGACGGTGAACCGCAGCATGCCTATGCCAGTAACGACCCGGCGCAGGATGTGGATTCCTCCGGCGCGGTGCTGACTCTGAACTGGGCTCTGAGCGACAGTCTGAGCCTGACCTCCATCACCGGGTACGAAACTCTGGACCGACGATACGTCGAAGACCGCGATGGTTCAGCGCTCATCATGCTCGACGCTGACTACCGGAGCGAAGTGGAGCTGTGGTCCCAGGAGCTGCGCCTGATTCAGGATGTGACGCCGGATCTGTCCATCATCTGGGGCCTGTTCTATTCAGAAGATAAAGTCGACGCCCACGATGACTTCTCCTCCGTGGATCTTCTCGCGCTGTTGGGCCTGAGTCCCGCGACGAACATCGGCAACTACTACGATCAGAAAACCACGTCGGCGGCGGCGTTTGCCCACGCCCAGTGGCAGTTCGCTCCCGACTGGAACCTCACTGCCGGTCTTCGTTACACGGAAGAAAGCAAAGACTTCAACGACGTCTACACCTACCTCACCTTTGGCGGTGCAGATGTCGGACTCTTTGACCCCGTTAATGAGAGCCTGGACTCCGATGACCTGTCGGGAAAGCTGGGCATCGACTATTCGGGTATCGAGGATCTGCTGCTCTACGCCAGCGTGAGCAAGGGCTACAAGTCCGGAGGATTTCAGGGGCAGCTCGCGTTCCAGCCTGAACTGCTTCGCGCCTTTGACGAGGAAACCCTGTGGGCCTACGAGGCCGGCTTCAAGGCCCGCTTTCTCGATAGCAGCCTGCAGTTCAATGGCACGGTGTTCTTCTACGACTATCAGGACATGCAGGCCTACGGGAACTATGAATCCCCCATCGGCCCGCTCTTCGGCCTGACCAACATCGGTGACGTGGAGATCTTCGGTGCCGAGGCGGACCTGTGGTGGCGTCCCGCAGAGGGCCTGGACATCAGTCTGGGCGTCGGGCTGCTGGATACGGATGTGGTGTCTCCGCGAGTCGCAGATGTTGCCGCGGGTAATCAATTGCCCAACTCGCCGGAGCTGAGCCTGAATGGCCTGATTCGCTATGAGTTCGATTTGACCGACGGCCTGCGCATGTTCTCGTCCCTGGACTTCAGTTTCCAGGACGATAAGTACTTCGACATCTACGAGACCCCCGAGGCGCTCGAGGATGCATACTGGATGGTAAATGCCCGCCTGGGTGTTGCTACCAGGGATGATCGCTGGCGCGTATCCCTCTGGGGCCGGAATCTTGCAGACGAGACGTACCGTACGACGACGCTGCTATCCAGCGTGGGCTTTACGGACACCTTTGGCATACCCGCCACCTACGGTATCAGCCTTGAGTACAACTGGCAGTAGCCGCGGCCATGGAGGACACA
>CAXBBA010000258.1:0-4323 GCA_963973805.1 uncultured Halieaceae bacterium
GATGGATGGTCCCGAAGACCTCGGCGGACGCAATCTCGGTCCCCGGCCCATGGAGATGCTGTTGCTGGGAACGGGAGGCTGCGCCATCTACGATGTGCTCAGCATGCTCAAGAAGTCCCGTCAGTCCGTTCGGGATTGTCGCGTGGAGTTGCAGGCGGAGCGCGCCGATGCGGTGCCGGCGGTGTTCACCAGGATCAATCTGCATTTCGTGGTCACCGGTGCGGGGCTCAAAGAGGCGCATGTGAAGCGTGCCGTCGAGCTCTCTGCAGAAAAATACTGCTCCGCCTCAATCATGTTGGGCGCGGCGGGTGTGGAAGTAAGCCATTCCTACGCCATCGAGGAAGAATGAGCTTTTGCGGATTGGGGTTCGGGACTCTCACCCCCGCTGGTGGAGCCTCGGGCCCGTCGGGCTGAATTCCCGGGCGCCGGACTAACGCCTCAGAGGTAGTAGCTGCTGCGCGTCATGACCTGGGACAGTGCCGTCATGGCGTTCTTCACCGGCCGGGGGAAATCGTGGCCACCGGCGGCGAGGGCGTTTTCGCCGTGGCGCTCTTCGTCCTCGAGCATCTGCTGCAGAATGAGCCGGGAACGGCGGTCGTCCTCCGGCAGCTGGCGCAGATGATCCTTCAGGTGGGCGCAGACCCGCTCTTCGGTGGCTGCAACGAAGCCCAGGCTCACCGCGTCACCCACGGCACCGGCGAGGGCACCAATGGCGAAGGACAGGCCGTACCACGCGGGATTGAGCGCGCTGGGACGGCTGTTGAGCTGGCGCAGGCGCTCTTCGCACCACACCAGGTGATCCACCTCTTCCGCCGCCGCCTGCTGCATTTCATCGCGCACCGTGGGCAGCTTGGCGGTCATAGCCTGGCCCTGGTACAGCGCCTGGGCACAGACTTCGCCGGTGTGATTCACGCGCATGAGACCGGCCACATGGCGGCGGCTCTGCTCGTCCAGGTCCGACTCGCTGTGACCCCGGGACGGCGAGGGCCGGCCCGCGCTGTTGCCCCGGCTCGAGAGCGTGCGCATCACCGTATCTGCCTCGCAGATCAGGCGGTCAACAAACGTCAGATGACGACTCACGGTGATTTCTCCCTGCAAACTACCTTGGCGGACCGTCAGGCGACGGACCCGCCATCGGGACTATAGCGTTCCACCGCACGCCAGCCAATGTCGCGGCGGTACTGCATATCGGGCCAGCTGATTGGCGCCACGGCGGCGTAGCAGCGATCGCGGGCGGCGACAATGTCATCGCCGAGCGCGGTGACGCACAGCACCCGTCCCCCGCTGGTCAGAACTGCGCCGCTGCTGTCATCGCAGCGTGTACCTGCGTGGAATACCTTGCAGTCTGTGGCGGGGGTCTGCTCGAGGCCCGCAATCGGCAGATTTTTGGCGTAGGCGCCGGGGTAGCCACCCGCCGCGAGCACCACACCCAGGGACGGACGCGGGTCCCAGTCGGCGGGGTGCTCCGCCAGCGTTCCATCCAGGCTCGCCTGGCACATCGTCACCAGGTCGCTGCGCAGGCGCAGCATGATGGGCTGGGTTTCCGGATCGCCAAAGCGGCAATTGAACTCGATGACCTTCGGTGAGCCGTCGCTGCCAATCATGAGACCGGCGTAGAGAAAGCCCCGGTAGCGATTTCCCTCCGCTTCCATGCCGCGAATCGTGGGCATGATGACCTCGTCCATGACGCGCTGGTGCACGGCGTCCGTGACCACGGGAGCGGGGGAATAGGCCCCCATGCCGCCGGTGTTGGGCCCCGTGTCGCCCTCGCCCACGCGCTTGTGGTCTTGGCTCGTGGCCATGGGCAGCACATGCTCGCCGTCGCTGATGACGATGAAGCTGGCTTCCTCGCCGTCGAGGAACTCCTCGATCACGACGCGACATCCCGCTTCGCCAAACGCATTGCCCGAGAGCATGTCCCGTACCGCGGTTTCCGCCACGTCGAGGGTCTCCGCAACGATGACGCCCTTGCCCGCCGCCAGGCCATCGGCCTTCACCACGATGGGGGCTCCCTGCTCGCGCAGGTAGGCCAGGGCCCGCTCCAGCTCGCTAAAGTTGCCGTAGGCCGCCGTGGGAATGCCGTGGCGGGCGAGAAAATCCTTGCTGAAAGCTTTCGAGCCTTCCAGCTGCGCCGCCGCGGCGCTGGGGCCGAAGCAGGGCAGCCCTGCGGCCTCAAAGGCGTCGACGACGCCGGCAACCAGCGGCGCCTCGGGCCCGACGACGGTGAGGGCTACATCCTGTTTCCGCGCGAAGGCGATGAGTGCCTCGAAGTCCATGGGATCCAGAGCAACGTTCTCCAGGTCCTCCTCGAGCGCTGTGCCCGCGTTGCCCGGGGCGACGAACACCCGCGTAACCCGCGGCGACTGCGCCAGCTTCCAGGCCAGGGCGTGCTCACGCCCGCCACCACCGAGTACCAGTACCTTCATCGCTCTGCCCTCAGTGACGGAAGTGGCGCACGCCGGTGAAGACCATGGCCATGCCATGTTCGTCGGCAGCGGCAATCACTTCTTCGTCGCGCATGGAACCGCCGGGCTGGATGACGGCGCTGATGCCCGCCGCGGCGGCGTTGTCGATGCCATCGCGGAACGGGAAGAAGGCGTCGGATGCCATGACGGAGCCGGGCACTTCCAGGCCGGCATGCTCCGCCTTGATGACGGCGATGCGGGCGGAGTTCACACGGCTCATCTGGCCGGCGCCCACGCCGATGGTCTGCTCATTCGAGGCGTAGACGATGGCATTGGACTTGACGTACCTGGCCACCTTCCAGGCGAAGAGCAGGTCGCGGATCTGCGCGTCCGTGGGGGCCTGGGCACTCACGACGGTCAGGTCATCGGCGGTGATCAGCGCGGCATCGCGGTCCTGGACGAGAAGGCCGCCACCGACGCGCTTGTAGTCGTGGCCCCGCACCGCGTTGCCCAGGGAGCCGGTGATCAGCGCGCGCACATTCTTCTTGCTGCTCAGGGTCCGACTCGCCGCATCGCTGATGGAGGGGGCAATAACGACCTCGACAAACTGCTGTTCGATGATGCGCGCGGCACAGGATTCATCCAGCTCGCGGTTGAAGGCGATGATGCCGCCGAAGGCGGACTCGGGGTCCGTGGCGAACGCGCGCTCGTAGGCTTCGAGGGGGCTGCCGCCGATGGCGACGCCACAGGGGTTGGCGTGCTTGACGATCACGCAGGCCGGCGCTTCGAACTGGCGCACGCAATCCAGCGCGGCGTCCGTGTCCGCAATGTTGTTGTAGGACAGGGCCTTGCCCTGGAGTTGCGTCGCCGTGGCGATGGAGCCCGCCTCGGGGTGACGCTCGCGGTAGAACGCGGCGCCCTGGTGCGGATTCTCGCCGTAGCGCAGGTCCTGCACCTTGTGGAATTGCAGGTTCAGGGTGCGACCGTGGGTCTGGGGCTCTTCCTCGAGACGCGCGCCAAGGTAGTTGGCGATGGCGCCGTCGTAGGAGGCGGTGTGCTCAAAGGCGCGTACCGCGAGGTCCCGGCGCAGGGTGGCCGGTATGGCACCACTGTTCTCGCGCAGCGTCTGGAGAATGCGCGGGTAATCTTCGGCGCGGGTCACCACGCTTACCCAGGCATGGTTCTTCGCCGCGGCGCGGAGCATGCCGGGACCGCCGATATCGATGTTCTCGATGGCCAGCTCAAGGCTGCAGTCCGGATCGGCGACGGTGGCTTCGAAGGGGTACAGGTTGACCACCACCATGTCGATGGGGGCGATGCCGTGCTCATCCATGACCGCATCGTCTTCACCGCGGCGCCCGAGAATGCCGCCGTGGATCTTGGGGTGCAGGGTCTTCACCCGGCCGTCCATCATCTCCGGGAAGCCGGTGTGATCCGCCACTTCCGTGACCGCCAGGCCGGCGTCGACGAGCAGGCGGAAGGTGCCGCCGGTCGAGAGCAGGTCCACGCCCTGCTCGGCCAGCGCCGAAGCGAACTCCACGATGCCGGTTTTGTCCGATACGCTGATCAGCGCACGTTTTACGGGGTAGTTGTCGACGCTCATTGCTGGGGCTCCCGTCCACTGATGTCATAGCGTTTGAGTTTCTTGCGCAGGGTGCCCCGGTTCAGGCCCAGCATGGTCGCGGCGCGGGTCTGGTTGCCCCGGGTGTACTCCATGACCGCCTGCAGCAGCGGGTCTTCGACTTCGGACAGCACGAGATCGTAGAAATCCGTGCTCATCTCGCCATCCATCTCGTCGAGATAGCGGCGTACGAAAAGGTCCACGGCTTCGCGGAGGGATGACACGGTGGCGGCCTCGGTGGGCTGGGTCAGCTCAAAGAGCGTGGTGTCGATGGCAGCGTTTTCAGCCAGTGCTTCG
>CAXBBA010000259.1:0-4310 GCA_963973805.1 uncultured Halieaceae bacterium
TGTAATTTGAATCCATTGCGCTGGCCGAGATAGCTGCTGGCCACTTCCGCAAGGCCCGCCTCCCGGGCCCAGCCCTCGATCTGCTCCGGGGCAAAGCCCAGCCAGAGGTCGCCGCAGCTCTCCTGCGCCCAACCCTGGCTGTGCTCACACAGCTCTGTCACCAGCAGGGCGCCCCCGGGGGCCAGGGTGGCCGCCGTTTCCCGCAATGTCGCCGCAGGATCCGGTGTGTGGTGCAACACCATGTTCATGACCGCCAGGTCCACCTGAAGTTCGCGCAGGCGATGATGGCCCGTGTCTCCGAGCAAAAATTCTATGTTGGTCACCGCGTTCTGCTCGGTGGTTTTCTGCGCCGCCTTGAGCATCGCCGGAGCATTGTCCAGAGCGATAACCCGGTCGAACAACGAGGCCAGGCGCGGCAACAGCCAGCCTTCTCCGGGCCCCACTTCCATTGCCAGCTTGCGCGATGCCAGGGGCAGGAGCTCCAGCAGGCCATTCACCGCCGCGGCATAGCGCTCCGGTGCGGCGATAAGATCCTGTTGTTCGCGCAGGCGCGGCGCGTTATCGCGGAAGAAGTGGCGGGAATTTTCTTCCCGCGTCTTCTGCAGGGCCTCGCAACGCTGCGCGGTCTCCCGATCCAGGGGCAGCTTGTCGGCAGCGGCGAACAGGGCCTGCTGCAGCGCGGCCAGGGGGTCGTCGCGCAGCAGCTCCCGGCGGCGGTAAAAAATATGGTTGCCATCGCGCTGGCTGTCGAGCAGGCCCGCGGCACTCATGAGCTTGAGGTGGTGGCTCAGGGCGGGCTGGCGGACGTCCAGGAGTTCGCAGAGCTCTGACACGTCCATGGCGTCGTGCCGCAGCAGCCGCAGCACGCGCAGACGCAGGCCATCGGCGGCAGCCTTGCACAGGCTCGCGAGAGCCAGCTCGGGTTCGGCGGTGGGCCCGGGGGCAACGGCGGTGGCGGTGGCGGTACTCATAAGGGCGCGAAGTTTAGCACCTTGCCATGCTATATCAAATTATTTTGATATAGCTTTGAATTCCTGTTGTTCTGCCCCGGGGCATACGCGACAATGCGCGCCCCGAACACCGGTGCCCCCAGGAAACGCCATGCCCAGTCGAACTGATTTAGCCAATGCCATTCGCGCCCTCGCCATGGACGCGGTCCAGAAAGCCAACAGCGGGCACCCCGGGGCGCCCATGGGCATGGCGGATATCGCTAAGGTGTTGTGGAACGATTTTCTGCGCCACAACCCCGCCAATCCCTCCTGGGCCAATCGCGACCGCTTCGTGCTGTCCAACGGCCACGGGTCCATGCTCATCTACTCCCTGCTGCATCTCAGCGGCTACGACCTGCCCATGAGTGAGCTCGAGAACTTCCGCCAGTTGCACAGCAAGACGCCGGGACACCCCGAGTACGGTTACGCACCCGGCGTCGAAACAACGACCGGCCCCCTCGGCCAGGGCATCAGCAATGCGGTGGGAATGGCCATCGCCGAGAAGGCTCTGGGAGCCCAGTTCAATCGTCCCGGGCACGAGGTGATCGATCACTTTACCTATGTTTTTGTAGGAGATGGCTGCCTGATGGAGGGTGTTTCCCATGAGGTTTGCTCCCTGGCGGGCACCCTGGGCCTGGGCAAGCTCATTGTCTTCTACGATGACAACGGCATCTCCATCGATGGGGATGTCGCCGGCTGGTTCAGCGACGACACGCCCAAGCGCTTCGAGGCCTACGGCTGGCAGGTCATTCCGGCGGTGGATGGCCACGACGCCGAGGCGGTGCGTGCGGCGACGGAATCCGCGCGGGCCGAGGGTGAGCGCCCGACGCTGATCTGCTGTCGCACGGTGATCGGCAAGGGAGCGCCGAACAAGGAAGGCACGGCCTCCACCCATGGCGCGCCCCTTGGGGACGACGAGATTGCCGCTACCCGCGCCGCCATCGGCTGGCCCCACGCACCCTTCACCGTGCCCGACGATATCTATGCGGGCTGGGATGCGAAGGACCGCGGCGCTGCGGCGGAGCAGCAGTGGGATTCGGCATTTGCCGCGTACCGCGAAGCCCACCCGGAGCTCGCCGCGGAGCTGGCGCGCCGCCTCGCCGGCGACCTTCCCGCGGACTTTGGTGCCCAGGCCGATGCCTACATCGCCCAGTGCCAGGAAGCCGGTGAAAAAATTGCTTCGCGCAAAGCGTCCCAGAATGCCCTCAATGCTCTGGGTCCGGTGTTACCGGAGCTGCTGGGCGGCTCCGCGGACCTCGCAGGCTCCAACCTCACCCTCTGGAGCGGCTCCCAGGGTCTCGAAGCCGGCGATGCGTCGGGGAACTACATCTACTACGGTGTGCGGGAATTCGGTATGTCCGTCATCATGAACGGTATCGCGCTCCACGGCGGCTTTATCCCCTACGGCGCCACCTTCCTGATTTTCATGGAGTACGCCCGCAATGCTGTGCGCATGGCGGCGCTCATGCAGCAGCGCTCGATTTTCGTATACACCCACGATTCCATCGGCCTGGGCGAAGACGGTCCCACGCACCAGCCCGTGGAGCAGCTCACGGCACTGCGCAGCACGCCGAACCTGCACACCTGGCGGCCCTGCGATGCCGTGGAGTCCGCCGTGTGCTGGAAAGCCGCGATCGCGCGCAGCGACGGCCCCTCGGCCCTCGTTTTCTCTCGCCAGGGGCTGCCCCATCAGGAGCGCGATGGCACCCAGGTCGCCAATATCGAGCGCGGCGCCTACGTGCTGAAGGACTGCGAGGGGGCGCCCGAGGCGATCCTGATCGCCACCGGTTCTGAAGTTGCCCTGGCCATGGACGCCGCGGCGGCGCTGGGCGACCGCAAGGTCCGCGTGGTGTCCATGCCCTGCGCTGAACTGTTTGAGGCCCAGGACGCCGCCTACCGCGAGTCCGTTTTGCCCAGCGACTGCCTGGCGCGCGTGGCCGTGGAGGCCGCTCACCGTGACTACTGGTACAAGTACGTGGGCCTGGACGGCCGCATCGTCGCGATGAACAGCTTTGGCGAGTCGGCGCCCGCTCCGGCGCTCTTCGAAAGCTTCGGCTTCACCGTCGACAACGTGGTTGCCGCGGTGCAGGACGTGCTGGAAAGCTTCTGATCCCATGCTGCGCCTGGCGATCAATGGCTACGGTCGCATCGGGCGCACAGTGCTGCGCGCGTTGCAGGAGAGCCCCCATCGTGACGCCATGCAGGTGGTGGCGATCAACGAACTGGCGGACGGCCCCACCGTCGCGCACCTGACGCGCTACGACTCCACCCATGGCCGGTTCCCCGGCACGGTGGAGCTGCGCGACGGCTGCCTGCGTATCGCCGGGCACGACAAGGTGCTGATGCGCCAGGAAGATATCACCCGGCTGCGCTGGGATTCCGTCGATGTGGATCTGGTGCTGGAGTGCTCCGGAGCCTTCTCGGACCGCGCCACGGCCGGGCAGCATATGACCGCCGGAGCCCGCCGCGTGCTGTTTTCCCAGCCTGGCGAGGCGGATGTGGACGCCACGGTGGTATATGGCGTGAATCACGGCGATCTGCGCCGGGAGCACCGCATCGTGTCCGCTGCGTCCTGCACCACCAATGGCATCGTCCCGGTGATTGCGGCGCTGGATGACGTCTTCGGCATCGACTTCGGCACCATCACCACGATCCACTCCGCCATGAATGACCAGCCGGTGCTGGACGCGTACCACAACACGGATCTGCGCAAGACCCGCGCGGCGGGGCAGTCGATCATCCCCGTGGACACGGGCCTGGCCCGCGGCGTGGAGCGTATCCTGCCCGCGCTGGCGGGGCGTTTCACTGCCCAGGCGTTGCGCGTGCCCACGCTCAACGTGTCGGCGATGGACCTCACCGTGACGCTGCAGAGCGATGCCGACGAAGCGTCCGTCAATGCCGCTCTGGCGGAGGCGGCGGCGCAGCGCTTCGAGGGCGTCCTCGGGTACACGGAAGAACCCCTGGCGTCCTGTGATTTCAATCGCGACAGTCGCTCCAGTATCATCGACGCCTGCCAGACCCGCGTCAGTGGCAGACGCCTGGTCAAGGTCCTCACCTGGTTCGACAACGAATGGGGCTACGCCAATCGCATGCTGGATGTGGCCCGGCGCTGGACTGATACCTGATCTCCCCAACCCCTGTTCAACCCCAGGAGCAGAGCCATGACACTAGCAGTACACCGCATGGAAGACATCGAACTGGCCGGTCAGCGCGTGCTGATCCGCGAAGACCTGAACGTGCCGGTCAAGGACGGCAAGGTGACCTCGGATGCGCGCATCCGTGCGGCGCTGCCGACGATTCGCCAGGCGGTTGCGGCGGGGG
>CAXBBA010000260.1:0-4304 GCA_963973805.1 uncultured Halieaceae bacterium
GTCGCGGGCATTGTCGGCATCCTCACCAGCATGATTGCCTCGGGACTGAAGAACCTCCACGAAGGCGGCGCGCCGGTGGCCTTCAGGGACCACATCGTCATCGTCGGCTGGAACACCCGGGTCTTCACCCTGGTGGGAGACCTGCTCCACGCCAGCAAGGCACACCAGATCGCGATTCTCGCCCCCCTGGTGAAGGAAGACGCCGAGAAGCAGCTGGAACGCCGCGTATTCGACCCCATCGCCCGCCAGGAAGGGCGCCGCGCCGCACACATCGCCCGGGGAAATGTGGTTTACCGTCAGGGCAACGCAGGTGTGGACCACGACCTGAATCGGGTATCTGCGGGAGAGGCCGAGCGCTTCATACTGCTGGCGGAACAGTCCGGCCCCTCCGTCCGCGCCGTGGACGTTGCCCAGATTCGCACCCTGTATTCCATCGAGCGAGCGCACCAGAATCCCGATGCAAAGGACCGACGCTTCGCCACGGTGGTGGAATTCTCGTCGGAGCAATTTCGCAGCCATGCGTTCTACGCCATGCGCGTGGATCCACGCCGCGACGCCTGGGTCAACTACTATGAAGAACAGCTGAAAAAACGCGGACTTCGCAGCTACCTCCCCGTACCCGGCGAACTCAAGTCCCTGAACGATATGACGTCGGTAAACCCGGACCAGATCGTCAGCCGGGTTCTGGTGCAATGTGCCGTGCAACCCTTCCTCAGCGGTATCTATGACGAACTGTTTTCTTTCCGGGGTCGCGAGCTGTTCCTCTGGAAGCCGGACCGCAGCTGGCGAGAGGTCTGGAAGACCATGCTCGAACAAGCTCCCGTCGAGCGCCCCACGTATCTGGCCAGCCGCATGCAGCAGGGCCTCGTGGTGGGGATCTACGACAATGGGCAGTTCAGCTTTGACCCCGGCGCCTGGCGGGAGCTCGACGAGGGCGCGCCTTACCTTGTCCTGGGCGACAAACAGTCTTTCAGTCGCCGCCCCCTGAGCCGGCCCGCAGAGAGCTACGAAGCCACCTGCGCCATTTCCGCTCCCTCGGAGACTCCGGACAGCCGCGTACTCATTCTGGGCGTGAACCGCCGCTTCCATGTGGTGATCGAGCAGCTGTCCGACTACATCGAGCAGTACGCGGGCTATCGCCTCACCATCGACGTACTGGACGAGCATGAGCTACCCGACGTCAGCCCCCACACGGAGCACATCGACCTGAACCTGCACCGGGGGGACTACACCTGCTGGGAAACCCTCGGCTCCCTCCTTGAGGAGCAGCCCGCCTACGACAGCATCATCCTGCTTGCGGAAGATCTGCACATCGACAACCCCGAAGTGGACGCCCGCGTCACGCTGGTGCTGGTCATGCTCCGTGCCTTCCGCGATGACTACCACTGGCAGGAGAAGCTGGAGCACACCAGCCTTGTGGCCGAGGTACGCGATCCTCGCAACCGCAATATCCTGCGCCAGAAACAACTCGCCGGCGACGTGATCGTGGGCGACGAGTATGTCAGCGGATTCATCGCCCAGATCTGTGTGGATCACCGCCTGGAGGAGCTGTACCGCGAGATACTCGACTACGGCCAGTACGAGCTCTACGCCCGGGATGTGGCAACACACGAGGCCGGCTGCGCCTTCGGCAGCCTGGTGCAGGCCTGCGCCGAACGCCACGAAACCGCCATGGGAATTCTGCAGAAGCAGCCCGACGGCAGCAGGATCACGCTGCTGGCTCCGGGCATGGAGACCGTGGTCGGCGAAGGCGACCAGGCCCTGGTTATCGCCGGCGCATAAGGTCCAGAAAAACCCGGGTGAAGTGTTCCGGAGAACCCGGGCACTGCTCGAAATACAGCGATGGCTCGATGAGCTCCACTTCCATCAGCAGCCACTCCCCGCCGTGGCGCACCAGATCCACGCGCGCATATAGCAGCGTCTCGCCCAGCGCCGCGAGGGCGTGATCGGCCGCCGCGCGCAGCGACGGTGATGCTTCCCAGCTCGCGATCTGCCCACCGTGTTCCTCCTGGACGCGAAAGTCCCCCGCCGCCGGCCGTTTCCGGATCGCGTGACTGAACTCACCACCGAAGTAGAACAGGGAGTACTCTCCCTCGTCACAGATGCCGGGCAGAAACGGCTGCATGATCAGGGGCTGGTCCCGGAACACCGCCGTGGCCTCCTCCCAGCCCCCTGCGTTGCCCGCCTCCAATACAAAGGCGTTGTCGGAGTTGGCTCCCACGAGGGGCTTCACGACCAGTCGCTGATCCTGGAAGGCGGCAAAGCCCTCCTCGATCTGCCGCGAATCCAGCCGCTCGAGCCAGCGCGATGGGACGATGGGAACCCCGCGCCCCTCGAGATCCCTCAGGTAGCGCTTATTGCTGTTCCACCGACAGATGGCCAGGGAATTGAACAGGCGCGTCTGGGATTCGATGCGCTCAAGGGTCTGTAGAAACGGTTCCAGGTGATTCTGGTAATCCCAGGTCGAGCGGACAATCACCGCATCGAAGCGGGACCAGTCCACGGCGGGCTCGCTCCAGGGCAGCTCCCGGACCTCCCAGCCGGCGGCGCCAAAGGGCTCCACCAACAGGCGGTCGTAGATGTAAAAATCGAGGGGCTCCTCCAGGGTCAGAAAGGCACAGCGCGCCATGCTCATGCCCCCGTGGACGCCCAGCGCAGCACCAGGGACAACGAGCGCCCCGGCTGCAGGGGCGCAAGGCTGTCGGCGCTGCCGCGGTAGCTTTCGTCCAGCACATTGTTCAGCTGAAGCTCCCAGGACAGGCCGCCGGCATTATCACTCCCCGCCAACGCCAGACCCCACACCAGCGCCTCGTCCAGGGGCAGTTCGTCGCTGCCATAGCGACTCCGCGCGGGCCGGTACATCAGATCACTGCGCAGGGTGAGGGACGCCAGGTCCCAGCTCGCGTAGTAGCGCCAGGCCGGGGGATTGAGGTCCGCCAGGGTTTCGCCACCATCGGCCTCGCCCTGCTGCCACTGATACGAGAGCTGGTGAGTGAGCGCCCCGGTGCGCCAGCGCATATCCAGCTCCATCCCCCACAGCCGGGCCGCGGCAACGTTGCGGTAGGTCAGCAGGCTGTCCGTCACGTCGACGCGCTCGATGTAGTTATCCAGATCGCTCACATAGCCGTTCCACGCAACAGCAAAACCTCCGTCGCTCTCGTAGCGCAGGCTGAAGTCCAGATTCCGGCGCACCTCCGGCTCCAGATCCGGATTGCCCAGCACGTCCCCCCTGGGGGTGGTGCCATTGAAGTAGCGCTCGCTCAACGAGGGAAAGCGGAAAGCGCGGGCAGCTTCGACGCCCGCGGTCCAGCCGATCGCCGGATAGTATGTGAGGCCGAGACTGCCCGACGGCTGGAAGTCATCGTGCGATTCCGCGGCGCTCTGGGCCACGCGATCCATGCGCAGGGCGCCTTTGAGATCAACGGCGCCGACGCTCCACTCCTGATCCACAAACAGGCCTATCGTGTCTTCGTCACCGTCGACCACGCGCTGAGCCGGCAGGCTCACGCCGTCCGCGCCGATCTCCCGCTCCGTAATTTCCACACCGCGCCGTCCCAGCCACTCGAGCCCCCAGGAACCCCGACCGGGCAGCAGCGCCAGATCAGCGAGATAGAGCCCCCCCACGGTGTGCCCGCGGTAGCGGGTCAGATTGCGGCGCTCATCCACCCGCAGCACGTCCGAATCCCAGTCCTGATAGTGATGGTACAGACGCAGCAGGTGGTCCCCGGTGCGCAGCTCCACACGCTCCAGGCTGTGCAGTTCCTCCGGCGTCGTACTGATGCGGGTGTCGGGATAGGCGCTGTTGCTGCGACCGATATCCCGGCCGACGCTCGGTAGCCAGCTGTATTCGACGGTCCCGTCACGCCATTGGCTGCGGCCGCGCAGCAGCAGGGCCGCCTGTTCGAAGCGCGAGTGCAGGGGCTCGCCATCCGGGGCTTCCCCATCCCCCGCCCGACGGAGACTCAGGGCGAGCGTATGCTGCGCCCGGGTGTTCGCCAGGGTCAGCTCACCGAGCTCGTCGTTGCTCCGCAGACGCCCCTCGACGGTCGTGCCTTCGCCCTGCAGCGTCTGCATATGCACCACGCCGCCGAGCGCCCCGGATCCGTAGAGGCTTGAGGCGGCGGAGTTATCGACGCGCACGCTCTGCAACAGGGCGGGGGGAACAAAGGACGCGGAGTTGCCTGCCCGGCGATCCGTAAGAATGGGCACACCGTCCACTTCCGTGCGCACCCGGGCACGACTGAATCCACGGATACTGTAGGCCTGCAACAGGCCTCCCTGGCCGTTCAGGCTGACCCCCGGAA